>CAMDCL010000001.1 GCA_945890205.1 Bifidobacterium breve
AAACACCCGGTCCCATTCCGAACCCGGAAGTTAAGCCTCTCAGCGTCGATGGTACTGCAAGGGTGACCTTGTGGGAGAGTAGAACGTCGCCGGACTTCTTTTATAAAAAGGGGCGCTTTAACGAGCGCCCCTTTTTTATTTCTCACAAACAAATGTCATACTTTTAAAAAGTAAGTTGAACCATAAAAAAATTGCAAAGCGTGAAGGAGAAGGAAACGATGGAAGATAGAGATAAGCGCTCATCGCCTCCTCCTGCACGCAAACCATCCGGCCCTAATTCACAACGTCGCCGTGAAGATCTTCCGGCTCGTGGTGGTTCAGCAAGCCGCGCAGGTGCGCCACGTCAAAGACGCGATGGCTCAGATCCACGCGGGGCAAGGCCTGCACCGGTGGATCGAGATCAATCACGATTACGTCCACGAATCTTTGAACCAGATATTCCTGAAGATGTTACGGGCGAAGAGCTAGAGAAATCAGTTCGTGCAGAACTTCTATCATTGTCACCAGAAAATGCAAAGGTTGTTTCACGACACCTTGTTTGTATTAATTTGTATCAAGAGACAGATCCCCAATTAGCGCACAAGCATGGAATTGCTGCGGCCCACCATGCAGGACGTTTAGCTGTTGTTCGTGAATCAGCAGGATATGCAGCATATCGCGCAGGACATTATGAGATTGCGCTGAAGGAGCTTCGAGCGGCCAACAGAATTTCAGGTGATGTTTCATCACTTCCTGTAATGGCAGATTGTGAACGTGGCCTTGGAAATCCGCTAAAAGCCTTGAATTTGGCTGGTTCTCCAGAGGTAAAGCGGTTGGCAAAGCCTGAAGAAATCGAAATGAGAATCGTTGCCGCAGGTGCACGCCGTGATCTTGGCGAACTTGATGCAGCGGTTGTGACTTTAACCTGCAAAGAGCTTAACAATGAGACAGATGAATGGGCGCTTCGATTGCGCTATGCCTACGCAGATGCTTTAGCTGCTGCGGGTCGAAAAGATGAAGCACGTGAGTGGTTTGCAAAATGTGCCGAGCTTGATGAAGAAGAGTTCACAGATGCTGCCGAAAGAGCTGCTCAGTAGTTACCCACATCCACAGTATGTAAAAAGATTTTAGTCACACCCGCTATTTAATCTGCGCCTCTCATAGATGAGAAGGGGTTTTCATGGGTACAAAATCAGGCTCAAAGAGCACACAAAAAAAGGCAGAGATTGAAGAGGATTACTCTCTTAATGATCTCCTTCTTCGCGGAAGAGTTTCTCAGGAGGCGATTGAGAAGGAGTTACCAAGCGGTGACAAGGTTGTTGAGTTCCGATTGATAGTCTCGAGAGAGAAACAATCAGGGGTTGATACTTTGGATATCGGTGCATGGAGCGCTAAGGCCCGACGTGTGGCGTTAACACTAACAGCGGATGAGTGGATCGAGGTATCAGGCTCAATCCATCGCCGCTTCTGGAGCGCACCTACTGGTCTTGCTAGTCGTTGGCAGGTTGAAGCGGTCGAGATAACGCGAATTTAGGTAGGCTTATGGCATGAGCAAGAACAGCGATCTTAAAGCCACCATTAAAACCCTAATCGAAAATGTGCAGCTCGGAAATAAATCTGGATCTGAGGTTGCACAATCAGTCAACATTTGGCTGAAGGAGGGTGGGGAGGCGATCAAGGTCAAGATTGAGGATGAGGTCGAACGCTCCGTCTCTAAGATGGGCTTTGTAAAGCGCGGCGAGTTCGAAGCGTTAAAGCAAGAGGTTGCTACTTTGAAAAAGGGTGGCGTTTCGGCAAAGAAAAATCCAGCTAAAAAATCGACTGTTAAAAAGAGTACAGCAAAGAAAAGTACAGCGAAAAAAGTGGTGAAGAAGGTTGTTAAGAAAACCGCTGCGAAGAAGGCGAGTAAGTAAATGGAAATCTCAACATCTCAATCTCAATCCGGCGAACAGTTTAATGGTGAAGGTTTTGTAGAAGAGCTTCGCAATGAGTTGCAAGAGATTGATGCAATGGAGGTGAGCGATCATGCTCAACGTTTTGAGGCGCTCCATCAAAAACTCAATCAAGCGCTCTCCTCAATTGATGGTCTCTAATTAATTTATATTTATGAAGACACGTTTGGATGCTGAGCTGGTTCGTAGAGAGTTAGCCCGTTCACGTGAACAGGCAGCGGATCTGATTGAGAAGAGATCGGTTTTAGTCAATGGAATTCCTGCAACTAAACCTGCAACTCAGGTTGATGCGGAGACTTCGATAACAATTTCAGGTGACAGAGATGATTTTGTGTCCCGTGGTGGCCATAAGTTAGAGGGCGCGCTCAACGCCTTCACCGGTGTTAACGTTGCAGGTAAGCGGTGTTTAGATGCTGGTGCTTCTACCGGTGGCTTTACCGATGTACTTCTTCGCCGTAACGCGGGCCATGTAGTCGCTGTTGATGTGGGTTATGGCCAGTTGGCATGGGGTTTGCGCCAGGATGAACGTGTCACCGTTTTAGATCGCACCAATATTCGACACCTCACTGGAGATATGGTTGGTGAACCCATAGATGTAGTAGTTGCCGATCTCTCCTTTATCTCACTCACCTTGGTACTACCCGCATTAGCTGCGGTCTCTAAGCCAGATGCTGATTTTGTAGTAATGGTTAAACCACAGTTTGAGGTAGGGCGTGAAAAGTTAGGTGCGGGTGGAGTTGTTCGAGATCCCGCGCTTCGTAAGGCGGCTGTTATCGAGGTTGCAGAGTCTGCCTACGATGTCGGTCTTGGCACGATGGGAATTACCGCTAGCCCACTTCCGGGACCTGCGGGTAATGTTGAGTACTTCTTATGGCTTCGTCGTGGAGCCGTTGAGATTGATCACTCCATGCTTGATGAGGCAATAGCGATAGGACCCCAGTGATGCGTAATCTTTTGATTGTCTGTAACCCGGGTCGAGTAGATGCTGTTGTTGCCGCGGTAGAGCTTCAACAAAACCTCGCATCCACATTTGGTATCTACACAATTTCTGATGTTGAGATTCCAGGAATAGTTCGCTCAACCATTGCGGATTTACCAGAGATTGAAGCCGCTGTTGTTCTTGGGGGAGATGGAACAATGTTGCGTGCGGCAGAGGTAGCTCATGAACGTGATATTCCATTGCTGGGCGTGAACTTAGGTCATGTTGGCTTTTTATCTGAGGTAGAGCGCTCAAAGATTGCAGATGTTATTCAGGCTGTTATCAATAAGTCCTATGTGATCGATCCTCGAATTACCTTGGGGTACACAGTTGAACGAGAAGGCAAGGTTGTTGCATCTGGCTGGGCTCTTAATGAGGTAACTGTGGAACGTGAAAAGGCAACGATGGTTGAGCTCTTTCTTGAGATTGATAATCGTCCTATTTCTCGATGGGGTTGTGATGGCTTGATCTGCTCTACTCCTACCGGCTCGACCGCCTACGCCTTTTCAGCCGGTGGTCCAGTCCTGTGGCCTGCTGTTGATGCGCTAGTTGTTCTGCCTATTTCAGCTCATGCCCTTTTCTCTCGTCCACTTGTAATCTCCCCATCATCGGTAATTGCTGTCGGTATTGAATCCTCTCAAGCCTTTTTGTCAGCTGATGCACTGCGTAAATTTCCGCTTGTTGCAGGCGATCGTGTAGTTGTGACCAAGGATTCACGGGTAATTCAACTAGCTCACTTAAAGAACACCTTATTTAGCGATCGATTGGTGGCAAAGTTCAAACTACCTGTTGAGGGCTGGCGTGGTGAGTGAACGTACCTTTCTTGAAGAGATAACTATTCGCTCGATCGGTGTGATCGATAGTTCGACCCTTGAAATATCAAAGGGATTAACCGTCTTATCGGGTGAAACTGGCGCCGGCAAGACCATGATTTTGACGGCATTAAACCTCATTCTCGGTGGAAAAGCCGATAGCTCATTGGTAAGAAAGGGCGCGGAACGTTTAGTTGCAAGTGGAAGGTTTTCCATTCCTAAGGCACAGGAGATTTTGTTTGAGGATGCATTAATTGAGGATGGCGAATTGATCGTAGTTCGCACCGTTGCTGCAGATGGTAAGAGCAAGGCGACAACAAATGGTGTGAGCGCTACAGCCTCCACCCTTGCATCCTTTGGAGAAAATTTGGTTGAGGTGCATGGACAGGCTTCAAATCACACCATTACCAAATCATCGAGACAACGGGAGCTGCTGGATCGCTTTGCGGTAATTGATTTAGATCGGTATCAGTTAGCACTTGCCAATTACCACGAGATGAAGGATCGGATCGCAACCCTTAAGAAAAGTATCGCCGCCAAGGATAAGGAGTTGGCCGAACTTAAAGAGTTTGCACACGAGTTTTCAGCTCTCAATCCTGCATCGGGAGAGTTTGTTGAAATCGAATCAGAGATAGCGCGTTTGTCTAGCGTTGAAGAGCTGCGAGCAGCGACGCAGTTGGCATCATCTGCGATCGAGGATGAGGAAGCGGGCTCACTCACCTCTTTAGGAACCGCCCGTCGTAGCCTGGAAAGTGCCCGTTCTAAGGATCGGCTGCTGGAAGAGATTTATCAGCAACTCAGTGAGAGCTTTTTCTTGTTAGCAGATGCCCAGAGCGCATTAAATTCATATATCTCCCGCTTAGAGGCAGATCCTGCCCGTTTGGATTATCTGCAGCAGCGAAAATCCCAACTCAATGCATTGGTCAAGAAGTTTGGTGGAGCTAAGGGAGTTGATGAGGAGATCGCCTCACTGACTATGCGTTTCAAGAACTCATCTGATGCGATCGCCGATCTTGAGGGTGGCGATGCACGTTTACAGGAGTTAGAGAAAGAGTTGGTTGCGATCAAGAAAAATTTGTTATCCGAAGCGAAAAAGGTAAGTGATGCTCGAACAGATGCAGCGGTGAAATTATCTACTCTGGTTACTCGAGAGATCCAGCAATTATCAATGCCACACGCTACCTTCGTAGCTTCTGTCGAATCAGCTGATTATTCTGCACCCAAGGAGTCTGATTTCACCTCGCAGGGATGTGATGAGATTTCGATGTTCATTCAGGGGCATAAGGATGCACCGCTTGTTCCATTAGCTAAGGGTGCATCGGGCGGAGAAATGTCACGTGTCATGCTCGCCCTTGAGGTTGTGATCGCGTCAACTCATCCGATCGGAACATATGTATTTGATGAGGTAGATGCTGGAGTTGGAGGAAAGGCTGCGATTGAAGTTGGTCGTCGACTTCATCAGTTAGCCCAGCATGCACAAGTAATTGTTGTCACCCACCTGCCACAGGTTGCCGCTTGGGCTGACTCTCATTTTGTTGTCACCAAGAACAATGATGGAACGGTCAGCCAGAGTGATGTTCGTCAGGTTACAGGTGAGGATCGGATTGAAGAGGTTGCCCGTATGTTGGCGGGGCTGGAAAACTCTGCCAGCGCACGTGAACACGCCACCGAACTGCTCTCGCTAAAGGTGTAAGTAGGCGGCTCAAATAAATGATAGGTTTGACTTCCATGGGCCAAGCACATGTGACGAAACACTTATTTGTAACTGGCGGAGTCGCCTCAAGTTTGGGCAAAGGACTCACCGCCTCAAGTCTTGGACGATTACTAGTAGCCCGTGGCATCCGAGTAACGATGCAAAAGCTAGATCCTTACCTCAATGTGGATCCAGGAACTATGAATCCATTTCAGCATGGTGAGGTCTTTGTTACCGATGATGGCTCTGAAACCGATTTAGATATTGGACATTACGAGCGTTTCTTAGACCGCAACCTTCATGGCTCAGCAAATGTGACTACAGGCCAGGTTTACTCCCGTGTAATCGCACGTGAACGTCGTGGAGAGTACCTAGGTGAAACTGTTCAGGTTATTCCACACATCACCAATGAGATTAAAGAGCGCATCATCGCTATGGCTAGCCCTGATATTGATCTAGTAATAACTGAGGTAGGTGGCACCGTTGGCGATATTGAATCTCAACCATTCTTAGAAGCGATTCGCCAAATTCGCCAAACAGTTGGCCGCGACAATGTTTTCTACCTTCACGTCTCCTTGGTACCATACATCGGCCCATCGGGTGAGCTCAAGACAAAACCAACCCAGCACTCAGTAGCAGCGTTGCGCAGTATTGGTATTGCTCCAGATGCAATAGTGCTGCGTTCAGATCGTGAAATCCCAGAGTCTGTAAAGAGAAAGATCTCTTTGATGTGCGATGTTGATTCAGAGGCGGTGGTTGCAGCGGTGGATGCTCCATCTATCTATGACATCCCAAAGGTTTTGCATAGCGAAGGTCTAGATTCCTATGTAGTAAAGCGACTTGGCTTTGATTGCCATGATGTTGTGTGGGGGGAGTGGGATGCTCTTCTAGAGAAGGTCCATCACCCAAAGCACCTCATCAAGGTCGGTCTGGTTGGAAAGTACATCGATCTTCCAGATGCTTATTTATCAGTCTCGGAGGCGTTGCGCGCAGGTGGGTTTGCTAATCAAGCAAAGATCGAGATTGTTTGGATCGCAAGTGATGAGTGTGAAACTCCCGAAGGTGCTAAGAATCATTTAGCGGGCGTGGATGCGATCTGCGTTCCTGGTGGATTTGGTATCCGAGGTATTGAAGGCAAGGTTGGTGCCCTTAAGTTTGCTCGTGAAAACGGGATTCCTACCTTGGGATTATGCCTAGGTTTGCAATGCATGGTGATTGAGGCGGCTCGCAACCTTGCAGGGATCAAGGATGCAATCTCTGCGGAGTTCTCAGATTCTGGAACCCCAGTAATTGCAACAATGGATGATCAAAAGGATGTTGTTTCAGGCAAAGGGGATATGGGCGGAACGATGCGCTTGGGTCTCTACACCGCTAATTTGTTGGCAGGCTCGGTGGTCGCCAACACTTATGGTGCCACTGAGGTTTCAGAACGTCATCGTCACCGTTACGAGGTTAATAACAAGTATCGAGATCAAATCTCTAACGCCGGGTTAGTTTTCTCAGGTATGTTTAAAGCACAGGATCTGGTGGAGTTTGTAGAACTTCCAGAATCGGTGCATCCTTATTACGTGGGTACGCAAGCTCATCCAGAGCTTCGTTCACGTCCAACTCGACCTCATCCATTATTTGTAGGATTGATCGCGGCGGCACTTAAAGCGAAGGGCTAATCATGATCGTTGGAGTTCCCAAGGAGATCAAGGTTCATGAGTCACGAGTGGCAATTACCCCTGAAGGTGTTTCAGAGTTTGTTCATGCAGGGCACACCGTGGTTATTGAGGACAAAGCTGGTGTCGGTTCATCAATTACCAATGAAGAGTTCATAGCAGCTGGAGCAACCATTGTTGCAACCGCCGATGATGTCTGGAAAAAGGCTGATTTAGTATTGAAGGTAAAGGAACCAATCGAGTCTGAGTATCCAAGGATGCGTAAAGGCCAAACCCTCTTTACCTATCTGCATCTTGCAGCCTCGAAGGCCTGCACCGATGCCTTACTTCAATCGGGAACAACAGCGATCGCATATGAAACCGTTGAAGTAGATGGAACCTTGCCGCTGCTTGCGCCGATGAGCGAGGTCGCAGGGCGTCTTGCAACGCAGGTGGGTGCAACCACTTTACAAAAGCCACATGGTGGTCGTGGAGTTCTCTTAGGTGGTGTTCCGGGAGTTGCCCCTGGACGAGTTGTTGTAATTGGCGGTGGTGTTGCAGGTTTGAATGCAGCGGTTATTGCCCTCGGAATGGGCGCAGATGTCACCGTCTTTGATCGTTCCATTAATCGATTGCAGTACATCGACACGATGTACGGCGGAGGCATCAAGACCTTGGTTGCATCAAAGCATGCAATTGAACGCGAGGTAAAACAAGCCGATCTTGTTATTGGCGCGGTCCTTGTTCATGGAGCAAAGGCTCCCAAGTTGATCTCTAACGCACTAGTTGCCCAGATGAAGGCTGGCTCCGTGTTGGTAGATATTGCAATCGACCAGGGTGGATGTTTCGAGGATTCACGAGCAACAACTCACGCAGAGCCTACCTTTACCGTTCATAACTCTATTTTTTATTGTGTTGCAAATATGCCCGGGGCGGTTCCCGTGGCATCAACATATGCACTGACAAATGCAACCCTTCCATTTGCGCTCTCACTGGCAAATCTTGGTTGGGAGGCGGCCTGTAAGAAGGATAAAAACCTTGCTAAAGGTTTGAATGTGCATGACGGAAAGATCTATTACTCCGCCGTCGCAGAAGCACATGGTTACGCAACCGCTCAGCTTTGATCTTGCCGCATCCTCATTTCTCAATTATCTTCAGATTGAGAGGGGATTGGCAACAAACTCCATCGCTGCATACCGTCGTGATTTGCAAAAGTTTGGTCAGTTTTTAAATGGTCAGGATTTACGTGAGGTAACCCCTGAAGTTGTTACAGCCTTTGAGAGCTCCTTGCGTCAGGCTAATCTTTCAATTGCAACGGTTAACCGCGCAGATTCAACCTTGCGATCTTTCTTTAAGCATTTGCAACAGGAGCATGGTTTGCCTGATCCAACCCTTGAGATTGCTGCGAGCAAATCAGCCCGCCGATTGCCTAAGGCGTTATCGATTAATCAAATTCTTTCTATGATTGATGCAGCCTACAAATCAGGTGAGCCAATTACCTTGCGCGATCAAGCGATGCTAGAGCTTTTGTATAGCAGTGGTGCACGAGTCAGTGAGTTAATCGGCATCAACGTCAATGATCTGAGTACAGTGCAAACAGATGATGGGGAGATCACAACCTTAAAGTTACGTGGCAAAGGAGCTAAGGAACGGATAGTTCCACTGGGATCCTTTGCATCAAAAGCTATCGACAACTACTGTGTAAGAATCCGACCAGAGCTACTGGCAAAAAACCCTAAGAATAACCCCGCACTCTTTCTCAACTCTCGTGGCGCAAGGATCTCTCGTCAATCAGCGTGGCAGTTGGTTCTACAGGCCGCCGCCGCGGCCGGCATAACTGAGCATGTTTCACCCCATGTGTTTAGACATTCATACGCAACACATTTGCTAGATGGTGGCGCAGATATACGTGTTGTCCAGGAGTTACTGGGGCATGCATCCGTAACAACAACCCAGATTTATACCCTGATCACAATTGATAAGGTGCGAGAGAGTTACTCAATGGCACATCCCCGTGCCAAGTAAGGGCTACTGACCGCGGAGTCGGCGTGCCAAGATGCTTTGATCGCCCTTGGCTTCAAGATCGGCGATGATCACAGCGATTGACTCGCGAACAATGCGACCACGATCAACAGCTAGACCCAAATCTCCACGCAGTTGCAAACGTGCCTGATCAAGATCAAACAACTCATCTGGTGAGAGATACACAGTGATCTTTTCATCATGGCGTTCACGTCCTGAAGGGGAGCGGTCAACAGTTGTTACACGACGACGTGCAATTGTGCGGACACCCTTCTTTGAGGAGGCGGCTTTAGGTGTTGCAATCGCAGGAGGTACTAGTGGAGCGGCAACCTCTTGAGAGCTTTGTGCCGGAACTGCACTTAATGCGGGTGCGGTGGAACGAAAGAGTTCATCTGCACCTGGAAGGTTTGCTCTGCGGGTCATCGTGCGCCTCCTCTGGCGATTAGTTCTCGAGCTAGGCGGCGGTATGAAGCTGCGCCACCTGAAGATGTTGCATAGGTTGTAATTGGTTCGCCCACCACAGTTGTTTCTGGAAAGCGAATAGTCTTAGCGATAATTGTTTCAAAGACATCTTCAGGGAATTGTTCAAGAATTCGCTCTAACACCTGACGGTTATGAGATGTCTTCTTGTCATACATAGTTGCCAAAATTCCGATAAGACGCAGTTCAGGGTTGAGAAAGTTTTTCACCTTATCGAGATTTCCCTTTAACTCAATAAATCCATGCAAGGCAAAGTACTCACACTGCATAGGAACAATTACCTCTTGTGATGCAACTAGCGCATTAATCGTTAACTGACCCATAGTTGGTTGGCAATCAATCAAGATCACATCGTAGTAATCGCGAAGCGGAGCAAGCGCGCGCTTGAGATACTGTTGGCCTCCGATTTCAGCGCCCAGGGTGGTTTCCGCTGTTCCTAAATCACGGTTGGCTGGCAGAAAATCTAACCCCGGAACCGATGACTTCAAAACAATCTCATCAACATTTGCCGTAGGTGTCATCAATGCGTAGTAAACAGTTTGTTCTAAGGGAAGTGAGTGGGCGTTAACTCCAAGACCAAGTGATAAACCACCTTGAGGATCAAAGTCGACCAACAAAACTCTGCGACCCATCTCAGCAAGAGCGGCACCTAGGTTGATGGTGCTAGTTGTCTTACCGACACCACCCTTTTGATTAAAGATTGAGATGACCTTAGCGTTGCCATGGTCAGAGATTGGGGCAGGGGTAGGAAAGCTCTTGGCGGCTCTGCCCAGGAGATTAGATGTCGTCGCAACATCCTCTGCAATTGTCGATTTAGCGTTCAATCTTCAAACCTCTTTCCTGATATACCAAAGAGCCTATGCGTTACACAGAAAACAGGCAAGCGTGAAGTAAGGTGCGCCCATGGGAATGAGCAGCGTTGATGAGGGCGTAGATGTAAACGCCAGTTCTGGAGCCTTCTCGGTACACCTTTCAAACTTTGATGGCCCCTTTGATCTGCTCTTACAACTGATCTCCCGACACAAGATGGATGTCACAGAGGTCGCTCTGAGCATCGTCACCGATGAGTTCATCTCCTTCATCCGCGCCCTGGAGGCCTCGGGGCAGGGGTGGGAACTAGATCAGGCGACCGAGTTTCTCGTCGTGGCTGCCACCCTGTTAGATCTTAAGGCGGCCCGCCTTCTACCCAGTGGTGAGGTGGAGGATGAGGAGGATCTGGCCCTGCTTGAGGCACGGGATCTGCTCTTTGCTCGCCTCTTGCAGTATCGCGCCTTTAAGGAGATCGCAGCGACCTTTAGCGAGCGCATTCTGGCCGCCGACAAATCCTTCCCCCGTGTAACCGCGCTGGATCCGGCTCTTGCCGCTTTACTGCCTGAGGTATTGATTGGGGTCGGAGCCCAACGCTTTGCCGCTATCGCCGAACGTGTCCTGACCCCGAAGCAATCCCCACTTGTTGCGGTGGAGCATCTACACACCCCTCTGGTGAGCGTCATGGAGGAGTCACGTTTGGTGGTTGAGGCGTTGCGTCGCTCCAACTCCTTGAGCTTTCGAAGCCTGATCTCCGATGCAGATAGCACCCTGGTAGTAGTAGCCCGCTTCCTGGCCTTACTCGATCTTTACAGACAAGGGGTGCTCCGCTTTGATCAGGTGATAGCCCTCGGTGAGCTGCACATTAGATGGATTGGAAGCCTGGAGGGCGAGGTTGAGATCAGCGATGAGTTTGATATACCGGTGGTTTTAGAGATGGAAGACTCGACAGAAAGTGGCGATAATGTCTAATGTAGAAGTTGAACGTTCCATCGAGGCGATCCTTATGGTGGTCGATGAGCCGGTTACCGAGGTAATCCTGGCCCAGGTCTTGGAGCGCCCAGTTGAAGAGATCGAGGCGGCGCTAGCGGTTCTTGAGGGCTCCTATGAGGAGCGAGGTTTTTCGTTGCGCAAGATCAATGGGGGTTGGCGTTTTTACAGCCACCCAGCCTACTCGGCGGCGGTGGAGAAGTTTGTTCTCGATGGCCAGCAATCCCGTCTTACCCAGGCTGCGCTAGAGACACTCTCAGTCATCGCCTATCGCCAGCCCGTCTCGCGGGCCCGGGTATCGGCGATTAGAGGGGTCAATGTTGAGGCGGTTATGAAGACCTTGGTAACACGTGGTCTGGTGGAGGAGTCTGGTGTAGAGCATGAGACGGGAGCGATCTTGTACAAGACCACCAGCTACTTTCTGGAGCGGCTTGGATTGAACTCTCTGGAGGATCTGCCAGCGCTGGCCCCATACCTTCCCGATCTTGATGGCTTGGATGAGATCCTCGATTCGCTAACTGAGTAAGATCTCCGCTACCCTTACCTCCTGACTGTCGGGAGGATAGCCATGGCCCAAATGAGGCTAAACAAGATGATCGCAGATGCTGGAATCACAAGTCGTCGCGGTGCTGATGAGTTAATCGAATCTGGTCGAGTAAGTATCAATGGAATCACCATCCGTGAGATGGGGAGCAAATGTGACCCTGAAAGAGATAAGGTCATGGTTGATGGTGAGACAATTGCTCGTACTTTGTCTAAGTCTTATTTAGCACTTCATAAACCTAAGGGTGTTTTGTCAACAATGTTTGACCCCGAGGGTCGTCCCTCCTTGGATGATTTCATCGACCTCCGTAAGGAGCGGTTATTCCATGTAGGGCGCCTGGACAAGGACTCTGAGGGGCTTATCCTGCTTACAAATGATGGGGATTTAACCTTCAGAGCTACCCACCCCTCCTTTGGCTTAGAGAAAACCTACATCATCGAGTTTGATGGAGCTTTGCCAACTGGGGTGGATAAGGTGCTTCTCAAGGGGGTCGAACTTGAGGATGGAATGGGAAGGGTTCTTACCTTTAAGAAGCTCTCACCTCGTTGGATCGAGGTTTCAATCCATGAGGGTCGCTACCACATTATCCGTCGATTAATGGAGGCGGTGGGTGTGGATGTGCTGCGATTGATCCGAACCAAGTTTGGACCGATCTCCTTGGGAGATACACCTGAAGGACGGTGGCGAGATCTCAATGACACAGAGTTAATGAATCTACGAAAGGCTTTAGATATTTAACCACTTTACTATAAGTCGGTATTTCTTTGAATAACCATATATCGGTTTATCGGTATTTATTTTCAAGATTACCAATTTATCGACAATTATAGGCTCAGAAGCTGCCTTTGGTATAGATTTATCGATAATAGGGGCACTCGGTTGTTGATGAGAGTATGTAGCTGACTTTGATGAAATTGTAGTAAACAGGTTTAACGGTTTAAAGGCTTTATCGACATATATAGTTTTAAATGCACACCAATAATGGTGAGGAAAGGTACCCTTATCCCATGAGTCTGCGTGCTATCAGAGGAGCGATCCAGGTTCCTGCAAACACCGCCAGCGATATCGCTGCGGGTGTGCAGGAGCTGGTTGCTGCGATCCTGGAGGCCAATCAGCTCCGCCCAGCCGATGTGATCTGCGTTTTCTTCACCTCAACTGTAGATCTCAACGCCGCCTTTCCTGCAGCGGCCTGCCGAGAGATGGGCTTTGCCAATGTTCCCTTGATTGGCTCAGTAGAGGTCGATGTTCCAGGTGCTTTAGATAGAACTATTCGGGCGATGTTTCATGTCGAAACCGAGAAAGGCGCCGATCAGATCAGCCACATATACCTGCATGGCGCCGCCGCTTTGCGCAGAGATATCGCTCAGTAATGTCCTCAGAAAAGCTCACCAGGGTTCGAATCGTTGGCTCAGGCCTGATCGGAACCTCGATCGGGTTGGGTCTGGTCCAGCGTGGGATCGCGGTGGAGATGATCGACTCTGAAGCTAGATCTCAATCCCTGGCCAATGATCTGATAGGTGGGGTAGAGGTTGCCGATCCTGAGCTAGTTATCCTGGCGATGCCTACCTCCCAGCTCGCTGTAGTCATAAAGGAGGAGATTACTTTAAACCCTCACTGCACATTTATAGATGTAGGTAGTGTGAAAGGTGAAGTTGAACTGCAGGTTAAGACATTTCCAGCCCTTTCCAGACGATTTTTGCCCACCCACCCAATGGCGGGCCGTGAGATTGGCGGAGCCGGCTCTGCACGGGCGGATTTATTCCAGGGGCGCAGCTGGATACTTACGCCTAGCGATGATGTAGAGCCAAGCTCCAAGGCGCTGGTGCTAGAGCTGATCAGCCTGCTGGGTGCCACCGCTATTGAGTTATCCGCTGTGGATCATGATCGGGCGGTTGCAAAGATCTCCCATCTGCCTCAGGTAGCCGCCTCGCTCGTGGCTAAGCAGCTGATCGGCACCCCAACTGAGTGGATGGAGCTAGCGGGGCAGGGGCTTCGGGATACCACGCGGATCGCTGGCTCTGATGAGTTGTTGTGGAAGGAGATCATCTTCTCTAACCGAACAGAGCTCCAACAATTGCTAATAAATCTACAAAAAGATCTTGGTGTGATGATTGATGCTTTAGAGGATCCAGAAGAGATATCTTCTTTGATCGCTGCTGGACGAGCGGGCAGAGCTTTAATTCCTGGAAAGCATGGCGGTAAAGCTCGTGAGTACTCATTTCTTCCCATTGTTATTGATGATAAGCCCGGTCAATTAGGTGCAATTTTCAATGAGTGTGCGGCTATGGATGTCAACGTAGAAGATTTAAACATTGAGCACTCTCCAGGACAGTTAAGTGCGCTCATTACTTTGGCGTTATCACATAGCGATGCTGAAAAACTTTCATCTCATCTGAGCTCGATCGGATGGAATGTTCATCCGATTCGTAAATAGAAGTAGGCTCACCATATGGGCATAGTTGTAGCCATTGATGGCCCAAGCGGGGCGGGTAAATCAAGCACGGCAAAGGCGATAGCCATACGTGCTGGTTGGGATTATCTAGACACTGGTGCTTTGTATCGCGCCGTTACATGGCTTGCTCTTGAGTACAAGTGCGAAGAAGCTTTTTCTATTATACAAGCGATAAAAGATCATCCCATTAAATTTATTGCAGATCCAACATCACCAAATGTATTTGCGGGCCAAACGCAGATTACCCATGCAATTCGCGGAACATCTGTAACTGAGAATGTTTCTCGGATTAGTGCGATGCCCGAAATACGTCGCGAGTTATTGAATCTGCAACACCGTATCATCGATGCAGCAGAACGCGGCATTGTCGTGGAAGGTCGTGACATTGGAACGGTAGTAGCGCCAGAGGCTGGTTTGAAGATCTACCTGACCGCTGATTTAGATGCCCGAGCGGTTAGACGTGAGAGTGAAATTGAGGATAAGAGCGTTGATGTTAAACAGTCTTTAGATAACCGAGATGCCATTGATTCAACTCGTGCCGTATCGCCCTTAGTTATGGCTGCAGATGCCGTCGAAGTAGATTCAACGTACTTGGATCTTGATGAAACCATAGAGCGCATCTGGGAGCTGTTAAAGAAGCGTAATTTGCTGGGTTTACCGATCGTTGCGATCATTGGACGACCTAATGTTGGTAAATCAACTTTGATTAACCGTTTCTTGGGAAGACGGGAAGCGATTGTTGAGGATACACCTGGAGTAACACGTGACCGAGTTCAGTATGAGTGTGAATGGGGCGGTCGACGATTTATCATTATGGACACCGGTGGGTGGGAAGCAAAGCCAGATGGAATTGCAGTACAGGTAAGTGCCGGATCTGAGATCGCGATGCAGGAAGCGGATGTTTTGTGCTTTGTTGTTGATGCACAGGTGGGCGCACTGGATGAGGATGACACCTTGGTGCAACATCTTCGTAAAGCAAAAAAGCCGACGATACTTATTGGAAACAAGGTTGATGGTGAACGTGAAGAGACTGAGGCCCATGGATTGTGGAGTTTAGGTTTAGGCGAACCTCGCTTTGTATCGGCGTTACATGGTCGTGGAAGCGGAGATCTTTTAGATCACATCGTCAATGTTTTGCCAGAGGTCGGACGAGCTCAGAACCAGGATGGTTATCGCAAGGTCGCATTAATTGGTCGACCTAATGTTGGTAAGTCATCATTGTTCAATGCAATTGCGGGGGAGTCTTTGTCGATCGTTGATGATGCAGCTGGAACAACCCGTGACCCCGTTGACTCATTGTTATCCTTTGGCGGATCAACTTGGAGATTTATCGACACCGCGGGATTAAAAAAACGGGCTAACCAAGATTCAGGAACGGATTACTACGCATCGCTGCGAACTGCGACAGCGTTAGAGCGTTGCGAGGTTGCGGTAGTTGTATTGGATGCTTCAGAGCCAATTACCGAACAGGATTTACGTGTTATCACCATGGTTGAAGAGGCTGGCAAAGCGATGGTGATTGTTATGAATAAGTGGGATCTTGTTGATGAGGATCGCCGCAATCAATTGGATCGTGAGATTGATAGACACCTAGATCAGGTCGAGTGGGCCCAACGGGTAAATATCGCCGCAAAGTCTGGGTGGCACAGAGATCGTCTCGCACCCGCACTTCGCACCGCCTTGGATAGTTGGGAGCGACGGGTGCCGACGGCAAAGCTCAACTCATTCTTGGGCGCACTCATCGGTGCAACCCCGCCACCGGTTCGTGGTGGAAAGCAGCCAAAGGTGTACTACGCCACCCAGGCCGGGATCGCGCCACCTAAGTTTGTAGTCTTTTCCAGTGGTTGGATTGAAGCCTCATACCGCCGCTTTATTGAGCGTCGCCTGCGTGAGGAGTTTAAATTCCCTGGAACTCCAGTTCAGGTAGCGGTTCGAGTTAAGGAGCGAGACAAGGAATGAGCTCATCTGTGATCAGCGTTCCGAACGCTCTCACCTTTGTTCGCTTCTTAGGCATTCCGCTCTTTATCTACCTCACCCTGTCGCTGGAGGCCGATGGCTGGGCGATTGTTGTTCTAGCCGTTGGTGGTGCAACTGATTACTTTGATGGAAAGATTGCGCGAGCCTGGAACCAAACCTCACGTTTTGGCGAGTTAGCCGATCCTGCTATTGATCGTTTGTACATCCTTGCAACCTTGGTCGTATTTTTAATCCGCGAGATCGTTCCAGTATGGATGATCGTGATCATTATTGGCCGGGATTTAATCTTGGGGGCGATTACCCTGATTATGAACCGTCGTGGTGTGCCGCCCTTTACCGTTACCTATCTAGGAAAGGCAGCAACCTTTAATCTCTTGTACGCATTTCCATTCCTTCTGCTTGCCCAATCCGATGGAACATGGGGGAGCATCGCCTTTGTAGCGGGGTGGAGTTTTGCTATCTGGGGGGTTGCCCTCTACATTTCGACAGGTATTAGTTACGCACGCGAAGGTATTTCGCAGATGAGAGGAAGCCATGTCATCGATTCCTAATGAGTTGTCCTACACCAAGGAACATGAGTGGGTCAGCGCTGAAAATCTGACCTACACAATGGGAATTACAGATTACGCACAAGCTGCGCTCGGTGACATTGTGTATGTGCAACTTCCAAAGATTGGGCAAACCGTTACAGCGGGGACGGTATGTGGGGAGGTTGAATCAACCAAGAGCGTCTCTGAAATTTATGCACCGGTTACAGGAACAGTTGTTGCCATCAATGATTCCTTATCTAACTCTCCTGAAACAATCAACTCCGATCCCTACGGGGCTGGTTGGCTGGCAAAGATTGAGGTCGCCGCGGCACCTGGTGAGCTGTTAACCGCTGCTCAATACGGCGAGATTACCGCTTGACCTTATCTGCCTAACTCTCTAGTGTCACCCTTAAGTTGACGGTGAGGAGGTAGGGCAGTGGCTGCAGAACAAACCCAGAGTGAGCTCACCACAACTATCGCCCTTGGCCTTCGTGAGCTTTCAAAACTTTCAGAGAAACATTTAGAGGAGCAGCTCGCCTTACTTTCCCCAGAGGATCGCGCTGTTGTTTCAGAGATTCAAGGCTCTAAGGGCGAGAAGGCGATGGTTCTGATCCTTCGCGGTGCTAATAAAGGCTCTCGTTTCTTAATAACCTCTGAAGGAGTAAGTGTTGGTCGCTCAGCATCTAGTTCAATTTTTCTAGATGATGTAACTGTTTCACGAACTCACGCAACAATTTCAAAGCACGGTAAGAGTTTTGTTCTTAAGGATGAAGGTTCTCTCAACGGAACTTACATCAACAATGTTTCCGTCACAGAGCATGTACTTGTTTCTGGTGATGAGTTTCAAATAGGTAAGTTCCATTTGCTTTTCGTCGGTTCCAACTAGGGGAGTTATCATGGCAGTTCCAGCACGGGCGTATTTGAGTATCGGTGAAGTCCTTAACCGTTTGCGTGGAGATTTTGCAGACATCACAATCTCAAAGATTCGTTTTCTAGAGTCTGAAGGTTTAATTGAGCCGCAACGAACACCATCTGGTTACCGTAAGTTCACCAGTTCTGATCTTGAACGTCTGCGTTATGTCTTACTTGCCCAACGTGATCAGTACCTTCCGCTCAAGGTGATCAAGGACAACTTGGATGCGATTGATCGTGGTCTACAGCCAGCAGCTGTTGGCGGGGTTGCTGCGCCACGACCAGCAATAGGTTTGGCAACTATCGATGGCGAGATGGCACCGAGCTCATTTGGTGAGGTCAGCGAGATGCGCCTATCTCGCGAGGAGCTACTTAAGAACAGTGGGCTTGCGGAGGATCAGTTGGTAGAGCTTGAAGGGTATGGATTAATCGCACCTCGTGGTCGTCATTACGATGGCGATGCCCTGGCGATTGCAAAGGCGGTTACCGAGATGGGTGGCTTTGGAATTGAAGCCCGTCACCTTCGTTCCTTTAAATCTGCAGCAGATCGTGAGATCGGTTTAATCGAGCAGGTCATCACACCATTGACCCGTCAGAAGAGCGCTGAATCAAAGGCACGTGCCGAAGAGGTTCAAAAGGAGATCGCATCTCTGTCAATTCGTTTACATGCCGCACTTGTTCGTGGTGGCCTCAACCGTCTTCGCGCCTAATTGTTTTTTTAGAGAAATATCATGTTGATCCCCATGGAGGTAATCGGCGTACGTGTCGAGATGCCCTCCAACCAGCCGATCGTTCTTTTAAAGGAGATCGATGGCACCCGTTTTCTACCGATCTGGGTGGGTGCTGTCGAAGCGACCGCTATCGCATTTGCCCAGCAGGGTGTAGAGCCGCCTCGACCATTAACCCACGATCTTATGAAGGAGTTAGTTGAGCTCTTTGATGCAACCCTGATCGCGGTTCATCTGACTGAACTTAAGGATGGGGTCTTTTACTCCACCCTTAACCTTCGTGATGGTTCAGGGGAGCCCTTGTCATTATCGGCTCGACCATCTGATGCGATCGCTTTAGCGGTGCGAACCCATAGCAATATCCTGGCAACGCAGGAGTTGCTGGATGAGGTCGGGGTAGAGATTCCACAAGGAGAGGGCGAAAACCAGGAGGTAGAGCGTTTCAGGGAGTTTCTGGATCAGATCAACCCTGAGGATTTCGCGGGATAGGCGCAAAACCCTCAACCTCAAGTAGAGGTTTGCCTCGTGTCGGTCATTGTTTCCCTCACCACCTGGGCTTACATTTATCTCACTCCCCAAGAGAAATGAGCTTTCCCCGTGTCCCCAGAAGAGATGGAAATCGGCTACCGAGGCGCTACAGCCTGCTCCGCCGCTGGAATTAGCTACCGACAATTAGATTATTGGGCGAGAACTGGTTTAGTTGAACCAAGTATTAGAACTGCAAGTGGTTCTGGAACTCAACGTCTGTATGGTTTTCGCGACATCCTGGTTTTAAAGATTGTTAAACGGTTACTAGATGCTGGAGTATCACTGCAAAACATCCGTACCGCTGTTGATCATTTGCGCAGCAGGGGAGTAACAGAGCTAGAGCGCATCACCTTGATGAGTGATGGCGCATCCATTTATGAGTGTGCAAGTCCCGATGAGATTATCGATCTATTGCAGGGTGGCCAGGGTGTCTTTGGAATCGCTGTCGGAAAGGTGTGGCATGAGGTTGAAGGCTCTCTATCTGTACTTCAGGGTGAAGTAAATGGACATACCGTGGGTGGCCAGGGCAAGGATGAACTATCGCTACGCCGCAAGGTTAAAGGGGCGTAATAACACCGTTGTAAGTATCATGTGTGCCTTGTAGTGGTTGCTACTAACTATCGACAGGGGTTTGTGTGTCACGCTCATTTGAGGATCGTCATATTGGCCCGACCTCAGTTGATGAAACAACAATGCTCAAAGCCCTCGGCTACTCAGATCTCCCATCCTTCATTAGCGATGTAGTGCCATCTAATATCGCCGTTAAAGGTGTCATTGAAAAAGCTCTAGATTCGGGAAGGAGCGAGGTAGAGGTAATTGCTGAGCTTCGTTCCATCGCATCGGAGAATAAGGTTTTTCGCTCACTGATCGGAACTGGATACTACGGAACGATCGTCCCGCCGGTTGTAAAACGAAATGTCTTGGAAAATCCATCGTGGTACACCGCTTACACTCCGTATCAACCAGAAATTTCTCAGGGTCGGCTAGAGGCGCTCTTTGCTTTTCAGACCATGATCTGTGAGTTAACAGCCCTTGATATTTCAAACGCTTCAATGCTGGATGAAGGAACCGCGGCGGCTGAAGCGATGACCTTGGCACGTAGAGCCTCAAAGTTAAGTGATGATGCGGTTTTCCTGATTGAAGAGCATGTTCATCCTCAAACAAAAACTGTAGTAATAACGCGTGCCAAACCGCTAGGAATAACCGTTGTAGAAGTGGACTCTGGGCATGTGGTTCGCGATGGTTACGATGGTGAGTTCTTTGGAGCGCTACTGCAATACCCAGATACAACAGGAACAGTGATTGATTACACCTCCTTTGCAGAGTATGCGCATTCAAGGGATGCGTTGGTGATTGCAGCAACAGATCTACTTGCACTGACTGTATTGAAAGCACCAGGGGAGTGGGGAGCAGATATCGCAGTGGGAACCGCACAACGTTTTGGTGTTCCTATGGGATTTGGTGGACCACACGCAGGTTTCTTAGCGGTGCGCACAGGTCTTGAAAGATCTATGCCGGGTCGATTAGTCGGTCAGAGTATTGATGCAACTGGAAAGCCGGCCTTCCGCTTAGCGCTGCAAACTCGTGAACAACATATCCGTCGCGACAAAGCGACCTCAAATATCTGCACCGCCCAAGTTTTGTTAGCAAACATGAGCGCCTTCTATGCGATGTGGCATGGACCAGTGGGTCTGCGCCAGATTGCAGAGCGTGTACATAACTTTGCTGCTCGTCTGCATGCGGCAACCGGTAACCGCGACGATGTGGTCTTTGACACTGTGCACGTAGTTGTTAAGGATGCGAAGGCGATTCATGAAAAGGCGGCCGGACATGGAATCAACTTTGCAAAGGTAAGTGCCACAGAGATTCGTGTCGCATTTGATGAGGAGACAACAGAAGAGCTTTTTGCGCAGGTGCTTGAGATTCTTGGGGTAAAGGATGCAACAGGGGAGAAGATCCCTACAAAGTTTGCACGCACTAGCAAGTACCTAACCCACCCAGTCTTTAATACCAACCACAGCGAGACCGGAATGATGCGCTATCTGCGCAACTTGGCCGATAAAGATCTAGCGCTGGACAGAACGATGATTCCATTGGGTTCATGCACCATGAAGTTGAACTCTGTTACTGAGATGGAAGCGGTTACCTGGCCTGAGTTTGCATCTTTGCACCCATTTGCACCCGCTGAGCAAACAGTTGGAACACGTAAATTAATCAAGCAGCTCTCTGAATGGTTAGTTGCGATCACCGGGTATGACGCAGTTTCACTTCAACCCAACGCCGGTAGCCAAGGGGAGTTTGCGGGTTTGCTCGCAATTAGAAATTACCATGACTCGCGGGGAGATCAGGGGCGAAAGATCTGTTTAATTCCTTCAAGTGCCCATGGAACCAACGCAGCATCGGCTGTGATGGCGGGGATGAAGGTTGTTGTTATTGAATGTGATGAGAATGGAAATGTCTCCGTCAGCGACATTAAAGCCAAGATCGCAGAGTACGGGGATACCCTGGCGGCGTTGATGATTACCTATCCATCAACTCATGGAGTTTTTGAAACCGCGGTCTCAGAAATCTGCGAATTAATTCATAACGCCGGTGGTCAGGTGTATGTAGATGGTGCCAATTTGAACGCTCTGGTTGGTGTTTCACAACCGGGAAAGTTTGGTGCAGATGTCTCTCACTTAAACCTGCATAAAACCTTTGCCATTCCACATGGTGGAGGAGGCCCTGGTGTTGGGCCGGTTATCGCACGCGCACATTTAGCGCCCTTCTTACCTAACCATCCATTAGATGAGTTAGCAGGTCCTGCAACAGGTCCTGGACCAATCTCAGCTGCGCCATATGGTTCGGCCAGTATCTTGCCGATCTCGTGGGCGTATATCCGTTTGCTGGGGGGAGAAGGTTTAACCCATTCAACACAGGTTGCTATCTTGTCCGCCAATTACATCGCTGCCAGATTGCAGGATTCATACCCTGTCCTTTACACCGGTGCTAATGGTCGTGTTGCGCACGAGTGCATCTTGGATATTCGCGCAATTACTAAGGACTCTGGTGTTTCAGTTGATGACATCGCAAAACGATTGATGGATTACGGTTTCCATGCACCGACGATGTCCTTCCCTGTTGCAGGAACACTGATGATTGAACCAACTGAATCCGAAGATATCTCTGAAATTCACCGCTTTATCGATGCGATGATTTCGATTAGAGCTGAGATCCAAGAGATTATCGATGGAGAGATTTCAGTTGAAGCCTCGGCGCTACGCCATGCCCCTCACACAGCCCTTTCAGTGGTGACCAGTAATTGGGATAGGGGATACAGCCGGGAAAAGGGTGGGTATCCAGTAGCCCCGTATGGCTTGATCGCAGGAGAATCAATTGGATCTCGGATGAAGTACTGGCCACCGGTTTCACGTATCGATGGGGCCCATGGAGATCGCAATCTGGTCTGCGCCTGCACACCCATGGATGAGTATCGATAGGGCGGTAGGCTCAGCGCTTCTATTCTTACTTTACATAATGTAACTTATCGGCGTTATGCATGGGCTCGCCTGGCAACCACAAAGAGCGCTGCTAACACCCCAATTAACGCCCAATCTCCCGCCGCATCCCTGGGTGTTTGTTCATCAATAAGGCCAACATCTGCGCGAATAGTTGCAGCCATTCCCATAGAGCTTTGCTCAACAACCTTGCCGGTGTAATCAATCACCGCTGAGTATCCAGTTGTTGAAACCGAGACAATATTTCTTCCATGTTCTATAGCTCTAATACGTGTTATCGCCAGTTGTTGAGCACTTTCTGCAGACATTCCAAAGGTGGCGCTATTGGTCTGTACCGCCAAAATATTGGAGCCCAAAGAAGCCTGTCTAAGGAGCTCATCATCTATTAACTCATAACAGATAACTGGAGCGATTCTGGCCTTGCCTATAGTGAAGATCTCGGTCTTACTACCGGCTGAGAAATCCTCAACCTTATCGACCAATGGGGAAACAACTCTGGCCAAGGAGCGCAACGGCATGTACTCGCCAAAGGGTGTGAGATGTTGTTTTACATAGATCTGCGGCTGATCCTTATCCCACAAAATTGAGGTATTAAGAATTCTTTCTCCATCATTGACTATTGCACCGATTATCAATGGCTGTTGGATTAAGTCCAGAGATTGTTTAACATCGGTATTACGAAATGGATCAACATCAACCGAGTTTTCAGGCCACAGAATAAAATCGACATTTGGATCCTTGGAAAGTTCTGCATTTGTTCTTTCAAGATGGTTGCTAAAAACCGCCTTCGCACGAGAGTTAAAATCTAAACCAAGCTGCGGAACATTACCTTGAATCATAAGCACATTTGTTGTGGCAGAAATGGTCGGATTAAATGGAATCGCAATAAGTACAAAGGGAAGAATCGGCAGTACCGAGAAAGTTCTAGTTGAAAATTTATAGATCAAAAGTGCGATCAATACAACCGCAGCAGATAGCGCTGATGCTCCCCCAATGGCTGCCAGATGAGAATATGGCGAGTCAGCTTGTGTGTAGGCAAGACGGACCCAACCAAACCCACCAAATGGGAATCGGTTTCTTAACTCCTCTAAAAGAATGAACAGAAGTGGGTAAGCGGTAATCCCCCATCGTGAAACAAGGGCTAATGGCAGATAGAAGATCGACATCCCTAAAGCCAAGATGATCCACGGAACAGAACCCACAAAGGTGCTGCTCCAATGTAAAACGATCAGATTAAGCGTGAGCGCAAAGAGAAGGGATGAGAGTACTTTTCTGCTAGAGATTGAGAGGGCATACATATGCACCGCCAGCGCAATCGGTGCAACCCACCACTTCCCCACTGGTTCAAAGGCGGCCGATAGTAGGCATCCAGACAGCGCTGAGAGTAAAAGAGCTACCAACCCAATGCACTGATCAATCGATCAACGCTCGCACCCAATGCGTAACGCTCCTTGAATTGATAGATAGCGGATAAATCTGATGGCGCCTTCGGAAGGGATAGATCAACTTTAGGCAACGGTGCATCACGTGCGACCCGCACCAACTTGGGAGCAAGCTTGAGGTAATCGGCCCCTGCGATGATCTTCTTGGCAAGTGCTGGCGGAAGAGAGGTATGAGCTGTAAGGGCTGCTTCTAATGCCTCCTCAACATTGGCAAAGTTGTTGGCGATAACCGCCGCCCCTTTCTCACCAATTCCTTTTACACCGGGTAACCCATCTGATGGATCGCCACGAAACATTGCAAAGAGATCGTAGCGATCCCCTGGTATCGCGTACTTATCAGAAACATATTTGATGTCTACTAAATCATGTTGCGAGATTCCCTTGGCAAGGTAGACCACTTTGATATCTCGTTTGTCATCAACCATCTGAAATAAATCCCGATCACCTGTAACGATTCGAATCGGTCCTCTTTCAATCTCTGCATAGGTCGCCATGACATCATCGGCCTCATAATCATCAACACCGACAACTGGAATACCAAAAAGATCTAGCAGATCTAACAAGATAGGAATCTGTGGGGTAAGAGTTTCTGGCTCCTCCTCTTCCTCACCCTCCTCTTCTAAGCGATTGGCCTTGTACCCTGGAAATATTTCGACACGCCAGCTAGGTCGCCAATCTCCATCCAAGCAAGCCACCAAGCGATCTGGCTTATAGACATTCATTAACCGTGCGGTCATATCGATGTAACCACGTATGGCGTTAACCGAAGTTCCATCTGGAGCTAACAAGGTATCCGGCATACCGTAGTAAGCCCGGTACCACAGAGATGCGCTGTCTAACAGCATTAATGTCATGCATCCCCCATTAGGTAGGCCACTACCCCGCGATCGATTCGCTTTACTGCATCCTTACAGACTGGACGAAGCTTTTCACTAGCCCCACCAATTTGATTGAGTAGATCTACCAACTGCTTGGTAGCCCGCACAAAATCTCCCACCGACATATCGCTTCCCTTGAGAACACTATTGAGAGAGTTCCCGCTAGCCCACTTGTACGAGATAAAGCAAAAGCCAGCATCTGGCTCGCGCTGGGTCTTGACCCCAAAATCATTCTCAATCTTCTCAAGATTTGCCCATAAAGAGATGATCTGCGTCAAGGTTGATGTCACCTTTTGACTAGGCATTTTAGGCGCAAGATTTTCCTGTGAACGGGATTCAAAGATCATGCATGAAACAACCGATAAAAGCTCACTAGCGTTGAGATCATCCAATAGACCTCGGCGTATCGACTCGGTTAATAGCAAATCAGATTCCGCGTAGATCTTAGTCAGGATCTTTCCTTGTGCAGTTGGCTTTTCTCCATCAATATATTCGAGGTGATCCAATACTTGGCAGATTTGATCAAAGGTTTTGGCGATCACATGGGTGCGGTTTTCAACGCGAGTTGTTAGCCCATCATTTTCACGGCTCAATCTACCCGCTCGTTCTGCAAGTCGGGCGTGATCTTCTCGATCTGCACAACCATGAGATGAATGTGCCTTCATAGCTTTGCGAAGATCAGAGAGTTCACCCTCCATATGTCCTCTTTGACGATTATCAAATGTCTTGCGCTGATCGCGACGACCAAGTAACACCTCAACCTCTTTGATCGATCTACGTAACCTCGCATACTCAGAGAAATCACCAAGATGGCATTGTGCATCCTGCATTAGTTCAGCGATTAAAGCCTCATTTTTGCGTATCTGACGTGTTAAGCCGACGACAGCTCTATCTGCTTGAAACTGTGCGAAGGATGATTCCAGTGATCGTCGGGCGGTCTCACGTCCAAATCGGGAGATCAAATTAATCGCCATGTTGTAGGTCGGAGAAAAGGATGAACGCAATGGATATGTACGTGTTGATGCAAGGCCTGCAGCCGAAGCGGAATCAACAGTAGGCGACCATTGAATAACAGCATTGCCTTCTATATCGATGCCGCGACGTCCCGCACGACCAGTTAATTGCGTGTACTCCCCTGGTGTTATGGGCACATGTGCCTCGCCATTGAACTTGATCAACTTCTCCAGAACAACTGTGCGAGCAGGCATATTAATTCCAAGTGCCAAAGTCTCAGTTGCAAAAACCGCCTTGACCAATCCCCGTTGAAAGAGATCCTCAACCGCGCCTTTAAAACTTGGTAACAAACCGGCATGGTGTGCCGCAATGCCCCGTTCAAGTGCGGTTAACCACTCCTCAAAACCAAGAACCTCGAGATCCTCCTCGGCAATATTGTGGGTGTACTTCAAGGCTGTCTGGCGAATCTCAACCCGTTCCTCGGGTGAGGTCAGACGCAATCCGGCATGCAAACACTGCTTCACCGCGGCATCACATCCAACCCGTGAAAAGATAAAGGTAATCGCAGGCAATAGGTTTTCTCGCTGAAGTTTCTCAATAATGTCGGCTCGGCTCATACGATCTGAGGGCTCTGCGAAGTGACCCCGTCGATTACGGCCCAACGTCGAACGTCTGATCGCTTCTCTCTCCCGCTGAAGGATTTCGGGATTTATTCGGCCCGGTTGTTCAAATAAATCCAATAAACGATTACCGATTAATACATGTTGAAATAAAGGAATAGGGCGGATTTCGCTGACTATAACCTCGGTCTCGCCGCGAACCTCCCCGAGCCACTCACCAAACTCTTCAGCGTTGGAAACTGTTGCAGAGAGGGAAATAACCTGCACACTTTCCATCAAGTGAATCAGGACCTCTTCCCACACCGCGCCACGGAACTTATCTGCCAGGTAATGCACCTCATCCATGACGACGCAGCCCAAGTTGGTAAGGGTGTTAGATCCTGCATACAACATGTTGCGCAGAACTTCAGTTGTCATCACCAAAATATCTGCTTCACCATTGATACTGGTATCACCGGTTAGCAAGCCAACCCGATCTTCGCCAAACTTTACAACAAACTCTGAATACTTTTGATTAGATAAGGCCTTAATTGGGGTTGTGTAAAAACACTTCTTTCCAGCTTGTAAAGCAAAGAAGGCGGCAAACTCACCAACTACCGTCTTACCCGCCCCAGTTGGAGCGGCTACTAAAACCCCTTTCCCATCCTCAACGGCGTGACAGGCGGTTATCTGAAAGGGATCAAACTCAAACTCAAAGGTTAAGAGAAACTCCGTGGTTACCGGATGTTGCCCCCTTAACTTTGCAGCGGCGTATCTCTCGGCGGGTGTTGTCATGCTACCCAACTCCTTGCTGCGCTATGAATACATTCAGCTGTTACCGGAAGTTGTCCAACCCTTTCTCCATCAGAGTATGCAACCGCTTTGGATTCAATTCTGACCATCCGACTGCGGACAATCTCAACTGCAGGGTGGGTTATATGACTACCTGCAAATACTCGGGGGAAAACCTTTATGAACTCGAGGGTAGAGACTGGATGGAGAACCATTACATCAAACAATCCGTCGGTAATTGAAGCGTTGGGGCACACCAGCATTCCCCCACCGTAGGAACGGCCATTAGAAACTGCAATGAGCATCGCCGCAGTTGAGATAGATCGGTCATCCAGAGTTATCTCGTAGTGACGGGGCTTAAACCGTGGCAATTCAATAGCTATGGCGGCGTTGTACTTCATCGTGCCTTTAGGCCACTTCATTGTGTTGGCCTTCTCATTAACAATTGAATCAAAGCCTGTAGAAAGGATCGCACCAAACCATTCACCATCAACTAATCCCAGATCTATCGCTGTTGGCTCTGTTGAGGTGATTGCCTCTAACTGTGAATCAATCGACTCTAGATCCCAACCAAGGGTTCGCACAAAATCATTGCCAGTTCCAGCTGGGATCATGGCAAATGGAATCTGCGCAGGTACTAACCTTTGTAAAATAATATGCAAGAGACCATCACCACCAACAGCGATAACCCCGATGCAATCTGGGTTCTTCTCGGTAAATGCACTTAAATGATCTGTCAGAGCTACTGAGGAGTTCCCGGTAATTATTGTGTAGGCAATTTTTCGCTGCGAGAGCCAGCCCGCTACATATGTACCTACAGTGGCCCCTTTTCCCTGACCAGATACAGGGTTAATCACGAGAGCCCACATGGGATGACCTTATCGGCTATTCCTTAATAGATGTCGGTGCTTCAATCCCCGTGCTGCCTGTTTCGATTAACTCCTGCTTCTTATCTCGTCGTTTATCTACCAGAACGGCAATCAATCCAGCCATGAAGTAGAAGAGAATTAATGGACCAGACAAGAGGACCATGCTCAAAGGATCAGCTGTTGGAGAAAGGGCTGCAACAAAAAAGAAGATTACGAAGATCCAAATTCGCCACGGCTTCAAAATTGTTTTTCCTCGGAGAAATCCTATGAGATTAAAGGTCAACAAAAAGATAGGCAGCTCAAAGGCTAAGCCAACAAACAAAATAACTCTCAACACAAAATCCAGATAATCATCAAATCTGACAAGGTTACTAATAGCGTTTGGTGTGAAGCCAAATAACGCCTTGATCGCAATCGGCAGGATTAAGTAGCCAAGGGTTGCACCCATAGCAAAAAACGGGGTTGCCGCTGCCACGAAGAGAACGCTAGTTCTCTTCTCTTTTCGATGAAGTGCCGGAGCGATAAATGCCCACAATTGGTAAAGCCAAAATGGTGCAGAGATAATCACACCTGTGAGAAGGGCGACCTTAATCTGCAGATCGAGCGGACCGAGAACTCCACTGATGTAGAGAGCGCCACAACTGGCCGCTCCAGATTCTTGGGCAGCCTTGAGATCACATACCGGGCTAGCTAAGGTGGAGATGATTGGATTGTAGAAATACCATCCACCAACAAACGCAACAAGAACGGCAATCGCAGAACGTAGTACACGTTTGCGTAACTCTCGTAAGTGGTCGAGTAGTGGCATCCTCGCTTCGCTGACAGATGCCATGGAGTTACTTCTCTGTTTTGCCGTCTTCTTCGATTGTTACATCATCGGCCTTCATTTCCTTCATTTCACTCTTGAAGATTCGCATCGAGCGACCAAGTGAACGAGCTGAGTCTGGAAGGCGCTTTGCACCAAAAAGTACGAGGACAACGATCAAAAGAATAACGATCTCTCTTGGACCTAGATTCATAGTAACTACTCCTTGGCTGATATTTCTCCGAAGGCTACACCAGTCAGCCTAAAAACTATAGATGGATTTACTCGGCTTTGTAACGATCCAGCATCGATTGAGCCATTTGCGCTATCGATACTCGGATTTCAGGGGGCGAAAGCAAGGCGGCTGCTCCACCCGCAGCCAGGACAGATCGCTCTAACCATTGCTGTGAATAAGTCTCGTAACCGAACTCTGAACCCACAGTGGCATCTGTCAGGTTGAATCTTTCGGCTAATTCTCTACTTGGTTTCAGTACCTTAATGACCGAACTTATGCCCTGACTCTGGGTTGCCGAATGAGCAACCCTTCTTTCAATTTGAATAACACCTGCAGACTGGATCCGTTCAATCTTGAACTGTCTGAAATCAGAGGCTTCGTAACAGTAAGCGCTTAAGTACTGAACTCCATCAACATCTAGCGCCTCGATAGGAAAGATCTTCCGTTGAGTTATCTCGTCCCGATACAGGGAGTGGTATTGAATCTCTAATCCAGATTGGCTTGCGAGAGCTTCGGCGATCGCCCCGGATATCTTTTGATTTACAGTGGTTGTAACTGAAAAAACAGATGGAAGATTGATGATCGAAGACAAACGCAAAGCTAAGGAATCTACCTTCTCAAGTAAGTCAGCTCTATCGGAAGAGATTGAGGAGCGCAGGAGCTCTAATCCCAAGACAAGTGATACGCCCTCATCAAAGGTAACTGATCGTGGTTTGGATAAGGTTGGCGCGTTACTGATATTGACATACCCTGATTCAAAATCAAGCTCCATCAACTCAAGTGGCGTGTACCCCGGAAGTCCACACATCCACAGTGTCGTTAAATCATTGATCATTTGTGCGTTACTCACATCAAAAACCGCTGCCAAATCTTTGAGCGCAATTCCTTGGTGCGAATTAATGTAAGGAACTAAATCCAAAAGACGCGCTGTGCGCTCAAGCGGAGCTGAGAAACTTTTAGCCATGGCTCTTGACCAATGAATCAAGTTGACCGATGAGGATCTCTCTTAGCTCCTGAGGCTGTTGAACAAAGACATCATTTCCATGCCAAAGAACCATCGATGCCAAGGTGTGAAGGTTATAAATGGGAACTCTTAATCGATCCCACTCCCCTAGTGACTCTGTCGATGTAGCTAATGCACGCAGTGAGGTTCCTTTTCCTTTTCTTACATCAATAGCGGCAAAAGAGGTTGATGATCCACCTTCAAAAACTCCCTTCGGATCAAAGTTCTGTGGAGTTTCAAAATCTCTTGGTCCCTTAGAGGCGGCTATCTCTCCCTCTATACGATCCACCCGGAAGGTTCGTATCTCCTGAATCTCTTGGTCTACCCCCGAGAGATACCAAAATCCCGCCCGCGATGACAAACCGATTGGGACTATCTTTCGCACATTCTGAAGTAACTGCGAATCAATGTAGGTAAAGGTAAGTAGCTGTTGCTCTGCGATCGCCTTAGCGATCAGAGGAAAATCTCGGCCACCATCTGAAAGTTTGTTCGATGCACCCGGAAGGGTCAACGAATCACTCGGTACCCCCATGGAATTTAACTTGAGTAGAGCTTTCTGAGCAGCTTCATCAAATGAAGCACCCTGCCATGCTTGCGCCGCCAGAGATAAAAGTGAGATCTCTGTCGGTGTTATTTGCCCAAGATCTAGCTGATACTTCTCTTGTTTGATCCGATAGCCAGCCTCATCATTAAATAACGGATCATAACTTCCGACTTCGATCTCGATGCCAAGGGAGCGAAGATCATCTTTGTCCCGTTCAAACATTCTCTCCTTGGTCTCTGGGCTACCTTCGTAACCTTCAACCGATCTAAAAATCTCGGATTTTGTTAAGTACCTCTTTGTTGCAAGCAGTGCGATTGTTAGATTGATTAATCGCTCAATCTTCCGAGACACCGTAAGCACCCTTCGCTGGTCGACGACGTCGTGCCAACACCTCAACGCCAGGTGCCATTCTGCGGCTTTGGATAAGAAAACCTGTATGCCCAATCATTCGCTGTTGAGGACGAACCGCTAAACCTTCATGATGCCAACCGCGGACCATCGTCTCTGAACTTTCAGGTTCAGTAAATCGACCATCCTCCTTCAGCGCTTCTGCGGTAGCTGATAATTGTGTCGTTGTTGCAACATAGGCCAGAAATACACCGCCTGGTCTCAAAGCTCGGGCGGCGATATCTACACACTCCCATGGAGCCAACATATCTAAGATGACCCGATCAAACTCTGATTCAAACTCCTGTTCTTGAAGATCTCCAACAACAAGGGACCAATTTTCAGGTGCGGATTCAAAGTAGGCATCAACATTAGAACGGGCGTTATCTGCAAAATCAGATCTACGTTCAACAGAGTGAACCTTGCCAGATGGACCTGCAGCGCGCAGAAGTGAAATTGTGAGCGCTCCACTACCAACTCCAGCTTCCAGGACCCTTGCACCGGGATAGATGTCTGCAACTCCAACGATCATGGCTGCATCCTTTGGATAAACAATTGTCGCCCCTCGTGGCATCGTTAAAACATAATCAGCCAGTAGTGGTTTAAATGCAGTGAACTTCAAACCTGCTGTGGTGCTGACAACTGAGCCTTCGGGCATACCAATCAACTCATCATGGGTGATCCAACCTTTGTGGGTATGCCACTCTTTTCCAGGTGTGATGGTAAAGCTGTACAACTTTCCCTTTGGATCGGTCAGTTGAATACGATCACCGGCTCCGAAATACCCAAGATTAGACACGGGAGCATCTTAGGCGAAATTGTTGGTGAAAGTACGAGTATCTTCAGACAGGTGAGCGATGAGAAGAAACTGCGTCTTTCCCCTAGCGCCGTTAGTGAGTACGAGAACTGTCCCCAGCTCTACAAATACCGCAAAATTGAAAAACTGCCAGAACCACCTTCGCTTGATGCTGAACGTGGAACCTTGGTCCACACTATTTTGCAGGATCTCTTTGAATTCCCAAGTGCGCAGCGGCTTCCGCAAACCGCTATCGATCTTCTGCCTTCGCGTTGGAGCGCACAAATAGAAGGTAAGCCTGAGCTCAAAGCTATGGTGACAAATGAGAAGGAGTGGTTAGACCGAGCAACATCGCTTTTAACTACATACTTCACCTTAGAAAATCCATCGACATTTGAAGCAACCCATCGCGAAATGCATCTAGAGAATGATTTTGATACAAATGTTTATCTACACGGCTATGTAGATAGATTAGATATCGCACCTACTGGTGAGGTGCGAATAGTTGACTATAAAACTGGAAAATCTCCCAAACCTGGCTGGGAGGAAAAAGCGCTCTTTCAACTACGCGTTTATGCACTTCTCTACTGGAAAGCTACCGGTGTACTTCCGCGACTTCTGCAACTGATCTACTTAGGTGATGGAAGAGTGGTTAAAAGTAGTCCGACAATGAAAGATATTGAATCAGCTGAAAAGGTGTTACATCGCGTTGCCAAGGATATTTTCATCTCTATCCAGAAGGATTACTGGCCACCGAAACCATCACGGTTATGTGATTGGTGCTTTTTCAAGAGCATCTGCCCTGCACACAACAGCTAGATCGTGATCGTAAAATCTGCGCGCAACGCCGATAACTTCTCAAATGATAGTTGCTCAAGAGAGCTGATGACACGGATCTTTGCCGACTCTTCGATTTTCACAAGATGTGGAACAGCGATGAGAAAAGCTCCACTTGCCGAAGCAGCCTTCATTCCAGTTATCGAATCCTCAAAAATAAGCGAATTGGCTATATTTGCTTGACTGATGGCTGCTGCCCTTTGATAACAATCTGGATATGGCTTTGTTCTTTCGACATCATCTGAACTGATAGAGAAGGGAAATAACTCCTGCCCCAGGTTATCCAGAACCGCGTTAACAATGATTCGCGGACTAGCGGACACGAGAGCGGTTTTAATTCCGTGAGATTGAAGTTCTTGTACTAACTCAACCGCCCCAGGCATGGTTGGGGTGTTGCCACGCATCTTTTCCGCTTGAGTATCAATCAGTTTTTGGGTGAAGTAGTGCGGGCTTTCCTTCCCGCCACACCTTTCATACATGTATTGGCCTACTCGGGTAAGTGGTCCCCCTAGACATGCGACTTGATCCTCTTGCACCCAGGTGTAACCAAAAGGTGCGGTCACCTCAATTTCAGATTGAAACCATTCAGGTTCAGAGTCAACCAACAACCCATCCATATCAAAGAAGACGGCCTCAAAAAAAGTGTGGTGAGAGTCCATTAATTTGCGTTGAAGTACTTTGCTTCGGGGTGGTGAACAATGATTGCTGATGTTGATTGCTCGGGGTGCAATTGGAACTCCTCAGAAAGTTCAACACCGATTCGTGATGGGTCGAGGAGTTCACACAACTGAACCTGTTGGTCGAGATCAGGACAGGCGGGATACCCAAATGAGTAACGTGAACCTCTATACCCTTGATCCAAAATCCCTTGAAGATCTGCAGAATCCTCGCCCCTCACCGCCAACTCTTCACGAATGCGCGCATGCCAGTGTTCTGCAAGGCTTTCAGTTAACTGTACTGATAACCCATGAAGTTCAAGATACTCCCGGTAATTGTTAGCTGCAAAGAGCTTTGCAGCCGCTTCACTGACTGTTGAACCCATAGTAACTACATGGAAAGCCACAACATCGGTCTTCCCAGAATCCCTAGATGCAAAGAAATCACTAATACACAAACGTCGATCACGCGTTTGGCGCGGGAAGGTAAAGCGTGTTCTCTCTTTTCCTTTATTTTCACCTTCGTGATGGAGAATAACTAGGTCATTACCTTCGCTGTAGCAAGGAAAGTATCCATAGACAACCGCAGCGTTGAGCCATCCATTTGCTTGTACCTCATTGAGAAGTGAGCGCAAACGTGGACGGCCTTCTGTTTCAACCATGTTCTCGTACTCACCACGATTACCCTTCAACCCCCACTGACCAACGAAGAGCGCTCGTTCATCCAACATTCCTGCGTAATCGCTGAGCTGGATTCCTTTAACAACGCGGGAACCAAAAAATGGAGGAGTAGGAATATCTACATCGATTGCTACATCACTACGTGTAGTGTCGATCGGTGCTTCTTCGACTTTAACTCGTGTATTGGCGACCTTGCGTTCGCGAAGTGCCGGAAGTGCTGCACCTGGCTCGCCACGTTTAACCGCCATGATTGCATCCATTAAACGCAAACCTTCAAATGCATCACGGGCATAGCGAACCTCACCTGGAAACAGTGCCGCTAAATCCTGCTCGACATAGGCTCTTGTCAAAGCCGCTCCCCCGAGGACGATTGGCCACCTTTGGTCTAAACCTCGTGCGGTGATCTCCTGCAAATTCTCTTTCATGATTACGGTGGATTTAACAAGTAACCCACTCATTCCGATCGCATCGGCGTTAGATTCAGTAGCACCGTCAATAATCTGATTAATCGTTTGTTTAATTCCGATGTTGACAACGCGGTAGCCATTATTGGTCAAGATAATATCGACAAGGTTTTTACCAATATCGTGTACATCTCCCTTAACCGTTGCCAGTAACATAGTTCCGCGACCTTCGTCGCCGGTTTTCTCCATAAATGGTTCAAGTATGGCAACCGCTGTTTTCATAACTTCAGCGCTTTGAAGTACAAAGGGCAGCTGCATCTGGCCCTTACCAAAGAGCTCACCTACAGTTTTCATACCCTCAAGGAGGTGGGAGTTGATAATTTCTAACGGAGGCGTTCCCTGCGACATCGCCTCCTTGAGATCATCTTCAAGTCCAACCTTTTCTCCATCGATGATTCGTCTCTGTAGCCGTTCATACAGTGGCAGCGCTGCTAAGGCCTCTGCTCGCGCGTTTTTGCTGGTCGCTAGTTCAACACCATCAAATAGTTGCAGAAACTCTTGAAGAGGATCGTATGTGCATTCATCCCCATCAAATCGCCTACGGTCATAAATTAAATCCAGTGCTACCTCTTTTTGACGGTCATCGATGCGCACCATAGGTGTGATCTTTGAAGGGTGCACGATCGCCGAATCCAACCCAGCCTGAACGCACTCATGAAGGAAAACAGAGTTAAGTACAACGCGTGCAGCAGGATTTAATCCAAAGGAAACATTACTGACGCCAAGAGTTGTTTGAACTTGGGGAAACTCAACCTTTAACTGACGTATCGCATTGATGGTTTCAATTCCATCCTTACGAGTTTCCTCTTGACCAGTTGCGATAGGAAAGGTTAAGCAATCAATCAAGATGTCGCCGACATTCATTCCCCAGTTGTCATGCAAGTCATTGATGAGTCGCCTGGCCACACGAAGTTTCCATTGCGCATCTCGTGCCTGCCCCTCTTCATCAATAGTTAAGGCGACTACGCTTGCTCCATGCTCTTGAACTAAGGGCATAATTTTTGCAAAGCGAGAGCTCGGGCCATCACCATCCTCATAATTAACGGAGTTAATGACACATCGACCACCTAGGTGTTCCAGCCCTGCTTTGAGTACTGCAGGTTCGGTGGAATCAAGAACAATTGGCAAGGTACTGGCTGTGGCAAAACGTGAAGCGAGTTGGCTCATATCAGCGGCACCATCGCGACCTACATAATCCACGGAAAGATCTAGCATGTGAGCACCATCGCGAATTTGATCACGTGCGATCTCTACACATTTTTCCCAGTCCTCAGCTAACAATGCATCTCTAAATGCACGAGAACCATTGGCATTGGTGCGTTCACCAATAGCAAGATAGGTCTTGTCCTGTCTAAATGGAACATACTGATACAGCGATGAGGCTCCGGGATCTAAATCAGGAGTTCGATTGTGAACCTTTTTACCGCTCACCTTTTTTACAACCGCTGAAAGATGTTCGGGTGTAGTACCGCAACATCCCCCAACCAAGGAGATTCCATAATCATTGACAAAGCCATCGAGTGCGATTGCTAACTCTTCTGGCCCCAAGGGATATGAAGCACCATTTGCTCCAAGAACGGGAAGACCGGCGTTAGGCATTACAGAAATTGCAATCTTTGCATTTTTACTTAAGTATCGGAGGTGTTCAGACATCTCAGTTGGCCCAGTCGCACAGTTCAGACCAATCAGATCAATCCCCATAGGCTCTAAGGTGTTTAAGGCCGCACCGATCTCTGAGCCAAGAAGCATGGTGCCTGTGGTTTCTACGGTGACTTGTGCGATCAACACAATGTCCCGTTCGGACTCATTGATCGCTTGGCGGCAACCATTGACCGCTGCCTTTACTTGTAGCAGATCCTGAGATGTTTCAACCAACAGAGCATCACACCCTGAATCAGCTAAACCCTTTGCTGCTGTGTAATAAGCCAGCTTTAAATTCTCATATGTAGTATGACCAAGACTTGGAAGTTTGGTACCAGGTCCTAAAGAGCCTAGAACAAAACGGGGTTTATCCCTCGTTGCAAAAGCGTCTGCTGCCTCTCGTGCGATCTTTCCGCCCGCAAATGCCAGTTCATAAATACGATCTTCAATTCCGTAATCGGCGAGATTGGACCAGTTAGCACCAAAGGTATTGGTCTCAATCGCATCTACACCGGCCGCTAAGTACTCATCATGAACAGAGCGCACGATGTCGGGCCGGCTCACATTGAGAATCTCATTACAGCCCTCGTGGCTTTGAAAATCCTCGAGGGTCGGGTTGGCAGCTTGAAGCATCGTTCCCATGGCCCCATCGGCAACTACGACTCTTTGCGCAAGGGTTGTACGTAACAACCCTGGTTGCTGTGATGGAGTACTCATTTAACGAAGGTTACCTTAAGGTTGCATTCATGGAGATTCATCAGATTCCGCTACTGCGAAATCCAGTCATGATTATGGCCTTTTCGGGCTGGAACGATGCTGCCGAGGCCGCATCTGGTGCTGTTGAACACCTGTTGTCAGGATGGGGCGACAGAAATGATGAGGTAGTCCCCGAACTGATCGCAGATGTTGAATCTGAGGAGTTTTACGACTTTCAAGTAAATAGACCGGTTGTTTCAATTGATGAGAGCGAGATTAGAAGCATCACCTGGCCGACTACCCAAGTCTTTGGCCTTTCAATTCCAACGATGCCAAGAGATCTGGTAGTTGTTACGGGAGTTGAACCCTCTATGCGTTGGAAGAGCTTTACATCTGAGCTTTTGGATCTTGCAGATGATTTAGAGGTTTCTTTGATCGTCACACTTGGATCACTACTTGCAGATACCCCACACACGCGACCAATAACCGTCACCGGTACAGGCGCTCATCCATCGATCGCTACCCGTTTGGGTGTTTCAGTATCTAAGTATGAAGGACCTACAGGGATATTGGGTGTGATTCAGGATGGATGCATGCGTCGTGGAATAGATGCAATCTCTTTGTGGGCCGCTGTTCCACACTATGCATCTAATGCGCCTTCACCTAAGGCAACCCTAGCCCTCATTAATACTTTAGAGGATTTTCTTGACATCTCAATTCCACTATCTGATCTAGAAGAAAACGCAGAGGCGTGGGAGAAAGAGGTTAATGATTTAGCCGCGGAGGACACCGAGGTAGCTGAATATGTAAAAGCGCTAGAAGAGAGCAAGGATGCCGCTGAACTTCCAGATGTATCCGGCGATAGCATCGCTAAGGAGTTTGAGAGATATTTACGCAGACATAAAGAGGATTAAAGAAGTAATCCCAGCAAGGCATCGAGTGCGGCTCTCACCTCTGTCAGCTCTCCCCCACTAGAACCATTTATCGTCTCACGACTCCAGGAGTTAAGTGCGGCGATCACAGTGGGCGTATCAAGATCATTGCTGAGAGCGTTAATAATACTTTGTATCAATGTATCTGTAGGTGCTAGTTGCTCCTTACTCAATGCCTCTCTCAGTAATGCGATTTCAAGCTGTGCCTTGCCAAGTAACTCATGACTCCACATACGTTCTGTTCGGTAATGATCTGAGATCAAAGCCCACCGGATCGCCATAGGATCTACACCTGAAGAGACAAGTTGAGAGACAAACACCAGATTGCCCTTGCTCTTGCTCATCTTCTCGCCATCTAGACCGATCATTCCAGTGTGCACGTAATGGGAGGCAAGCTCTCTTCCCGTCAGAACCCTAGCTTGAGAGGCGCACATCTCGTGGTGCGGAAAGATCAAATCACTGCCACCCCCCTGAATGTCGATCAGGGTCTCATCAGCAGAAGTTGGTTCTAAATACTTCAGTGCGATTGCGGTGCATTCAATATGCCAGCCCGGTCTGCCTTTTCCTAAGGATGAATCCCAGCCAGGTTCATCTGCTCTCTGACTCATCCACACTAAACAATCAAGTGGATCGAGCTTTCCCTGACGCAAGGGATCACCTCCGCGCTCTGAAAAGATTGAGATCATTTCCTCGGTTGAAAGGTGAGATCTCTCCCCAAACTCGGAATCATTTCTTACGGCAAAGTAAAGATCTGTTTCCACCTCGTAAATACTGTTCTTAAGCGTGAGCTCCTTTACAGCATCAACGACTAATGGAATCGCCTCTACCGCACCGATGTAATGAGCTGGTGGAATCACTCGAAGGCTGACCATATCTGCTCGAAACAAATCAATTTGTTGCTCGGCTAACTCCCGCCAATCGACTCCATCGCGGTTAGCTCTTTCCAATAATGGATCATCGATATCTGTGATGTTCTGGACGTAATTAACCTCGCAACCGCCGGCTCTGAGGTAACGATTAATAAGATCGAAGGTGAGATATGTGGCGGCATGTCCAAGGTGGGTTGAGTCATACGGAGTAATTCCACACACATACATCCGGTAAGAACTCTTCTTCCCTAACCTTTTAATCTCAAGAGATGCGGTGTCTGACAGCGCCAGTTCTGGTAGCTCTTTGAGATACGTCAGGGCAGGAAGATTCACCTGAGTCCAAGAGTTCATATCGGTATCGTATTGCTTTCTTAGAAGGCCGGCCACGGAACCGCGGGCCAATCGGGATTAGGTAATGGAAAGGTACCCTCGGCAATTAGTCGGGAGGTTCGTAACTGTGTTGCTGCGATCTCCTCTTGGGTTAAGAGCGGAGAAAGAAGCGCACCCAGTTCACCGCTAAGAAGTGAAGCTGCTTTTCTAAGAGTAGTGAACTCTTCATCGGTGAATGGATCTTGAGCCCATTGCCATAGAACAGTTCGTAACTTGTCATCTACATGAAATGTCACACCATGATCGCATCCGTAAACCACTTGGGGTGATAAAGGCAGTAGGTGTCCAATCTTTCGATCGGTGTTGTTAATAATGGCATCAAATAAAGCCATAGATCGAAGAGATGGATGATCGGAGGAGAAAAAAACTGCAAGATCAATTGTTTCATCGATCGTGATCCACTCCTGAGCCATGCCCTCGCCATAAGGTCCATCTCGTAAGACAGTAAGAGGAACAAGATTAAATCCAACGGTTTGACTCACTAAGTACGCGGCATACTCTCGATACGCAAGCGAGCCCTCGGAGAAATCCCACAACGGTCTCTCACCAGCTATCGGCTTATAGATGCAGACCAACTCTTGTTCACTCAGTGAGGCGGTTGCATACAAAGTTGCATTGGAAGCATCAACTAAACGCCCAGTAACCTTGAGAACACCCTTCTTTAAAATCTTTAAATTATCGACGGTAGCCATTTGCCCTCGGACACAAATGTCCACGCGGATCGATGGGGATTCCACAAAACGGACATGGCAAGCGCCCGGCGTTGACAAGAGCTCTCGAGCGTTGGACAAATGCTGAGGCCATCCCTAAGGAGATATTGATCTCTAGGACCTTTCCTTGTGCTTGATCCTCATCATTATCGAGTTCATAGAGTTCTATAGAAACCAGCGCTTGCTCCTCATTCCATGCAAGAGAGATTGCGCCAACCTGAAACTCCTCATCAACTGGAGTCTCAAGCGGTGCATCATCTACCGCAAGTGCTTCTACGAAAACTAGAGGGTTACCCTTTCTGACCTCCGCGATCATTAACTCCAAACGATTTACCATCGCCTGAACCTGAGCCTTTTCTAGTGCAACGCTCATGACTCGAGCACCTTCTCGTGCTTGAATAAAAAAGGCCCGTTCGCCCGGCTGACCTATTGTCCCTGCAACACATCTTTCGGGTGTAGTGAAGATGTACCTCACCGTCCGGCTCCCCCACCCAAAAGATTTTTAGCGCGCTTAGGTGTTTGGAGCACATCAGTAATCGTGCCACGAGTGTCATTGAGCAAAAGTATTCGCGGCTTGATTGCAGAGTATTCAATGATCGTTATGGATGCCGGATCGATAATAACTCGCTGAAACTCATCTAGATGCATACCCAAAGCAGAGGCCACAATAGATTTAATGACATCACCATGAGAAACGATGACAGCTGTCTTTGAACCGGAAAGATTTGCAACCTCATGCACAGCGCTCATTGCTCGCGCCTGCATCTGCGCTATTCCCTCGCCCTGTGGGAAGTACATCCGACTAGGAGACTCTTGGACTGTGCGCCACTCCTTCTTTCGTGAAAGGGCGGAAAGTTTCTTACCACTCCAACTTCCATAATCTACCTCGTTGAGAGAAGGATCAATCCTGACCTCAAAGTTTGGTGTCTCTTTAAGAATGACATCATTTAACCAAGGAGAAATTGTTTCAAAACACCTCTCCATCGGAGAAACTCGTAACTGTGCAACCGGAAAGTTTCCAAGCCGTATCGAAAGTTGTGCAGCTTGCTTTACGCCCTTATCAGACAGGTGCACATTGGGAAGGCGTCCCGATAGAACTCCAGATGCATTGGACTCGGAGTGAGCATGTCGGATTAAAACTAGACGCATAATGAAAGGTTATCGCAGCTTTTGATACTCGGCCTTGCTAGGGTCTGTCTATGGAACTGCGACGGGCTGGTAACAGCGGACTTACGCTCTCCCGACTTGGGCTGGGTACGATGACTTGGGGTCGTGACACCGATGAGATCGAAGCAGCTGATCAATGCAGAGCTTTTTTGGATGCGGGGGGAAATTTTCTAGATACCGCAGCTACATATGGTGATGGCGATAGCGAGCGGGTCATTGGTGGATTAATCGGAACTCTCTTTAATAGAGATGAGGTGATAATCGCAACTAAGGCGGGCATTACTTTTTCAGATGGAGCTCGCAAGGTGGACTCATCTCGGCACTGCCTGATTGCAGAGCTGGATCGTTCCTTAAGCCGTTTAGGTACAGATTTTGTAGATATCTGGCAGATACATGCTTGGGATGAGCTGGTTCCATTGGATGACACCTTGTCGGCGTTGGATTACGCATATACCACCGGACGTGCGCGCTATGTTGGAGTGAGCAACTACACGGGGTGGCAGTTAGCGCGTGCTGCTACCAAACAACAAGCCAACTCAATGAAGGCTCCTCTGACAACGATTCAAGGTGAGTACTCACTCCTGAATCGAAACGCTGAGTTTGAGATTATTGATGCCGCGGTCGAATGTGGAGTTGGCTTTCTTGCCTGGGCCCCGCTAGCGAGAGGGGTTTTAACTGGAAAGTATCGCAAGGGCATACCAAGTGATTCGCGCGGAGCAGCGCCACACTTTGCAAAACATATAGAGCCATATCTTGATTCAAGATCGGCCAAGATAGTTGAAGCGGTCGCAGTTGCCGCCGAGGGGTTGGGTTTTTCTCCACTGGAGGTCGCACTGGCATGGGTTCGTGATGCACCAGGAGTTACTAGTTCACTGATCGGTGCCAGAACTGGCGCACAACTTCGTGGTGTTCTCAAAAGTGAGGAGATTTCCTTACCCGAAATCCTTCGAACCGCGTTAGATGAGATAAGTCTTTAAGCGTTTTCTAGAAAATCCTTGAGGACACGAACGCCGAAGGTTAAACCTTCTACCGGAACTCGTTCATCTACTCCATGGAACATCGCCATAAAATCAAAATCAGCATCTAACTTCAGTGGTGAAAAGCCGTAACCAATAATTCCCAGATCAGCTAGCGCTTTATTGTCAGTTCCACCGCTCATCACATAAGGAACTGGAATCGCCACCGAATCCTGCTTTATCAAGGCGTTGCACATCGCCTCTACAAGATCTCCTTCAAATGGCACCTCTAGCGCTTTGTCGCGGGTTATGGTTTCAACTTTGATATTGTCGCCGATCAAACTTTTAATTGTTGAGTTCAACTCCTCCTCAAAACCTGGAATAAAGCGGCCATCAATTGTCGCCGATGCTGCTCCCGGAATGACATTAGCTTTGTACCCGGACTCCAACATCGTTGGATTGGCTGTGTTTTGCAGCGTCGCACCGATCATGGTGGAGGCAAAGCCGATCTCCTTCAACAAAGGACGCAGATCCTTTTCATCGTATGGTTGACCGGTCTCTTCAGCAATTCTCTTGAAAAAGGCCTTTACTGTTTTGCTGTAACGCTGTGGCCATTCAAATCTACCGATCTTGGCAACCGCCTCCGAAAGATGTGTGATTGCATTGTCATCATTCATCATCGATCCATGTCCTGCACGGCCCTGCGCAGTCAAGCGCATCCAGTGAATTCCTTTTTCAGCTGTCTCAATCAGGTATAAACGCTTTCCACCTGCAACGGTTACAGAGAAACCTCCAACCTCCGAAACCGCCTCGGTGCAACCAGCAAATACTTCTGGATGCTCCTTTACGATGAAGTGTGAGCCATAGATACTTCCAGCCTCTTCATCCGCAAAAAATGCTAAGACAATATCGCGCTCTGGAACATAACCGGTTCTGGCCCAATCGCGAACAGTTGCAAGGATCATTGCATCCATATTTTTCATATCAACTGCGCCACGACCCCAGATAAATCCATCTTTAATCTCGGCACCGAATGGATCGACTGACCAATCATCGGCGTTAGCTGGGACGACATCTATGTGTCCATGAACAACTAAACCTGGGCGGTTGGGATTTCTTCCCTTAATGCGTGCAATGACATTGCAGCGACCAGGTGCGGATTCATAAATCGTGTTTTTGATCCCTACCTCAGACAATAAGCCAGCAACATACTCGGCAACGGCTTTCTCATCGCCCTTTCCATCTCCGAAGTTAACACTCGGTATGCGGATTAGCTCTTGGCAGATTCGGATCGTTTCTTGTTCAAGTTCTGTGTGTGTTGTACCCATTTCGCTATTCTTGCACTCAATTGCTATCCTTTTGCATCACTTAGTCCGGGTGGCGGAATTGGCAGACGCGCTAGCTTGAGGTGTTAGTTCCCGCAAGGGATTAGGGGTTCAAGTCCCCTCTCGGACACATGAAAATCGATGATGCGCTCTCGCTCATCCGTGAGATCCCAGATTATCCAAAACCCGGAATTCGATTCCAGGATATAACTCCACTGCTTGCAAATGGCGAGGCCTTCATCTCCATTACAGAAAAGTTTGCAGGTTTTGCAGACTCTACAACCTTAGTTGCGGGCATAGAGGCTCGAGGATTTATCTTTGCATCTGCTGTGGCCAACCAACTTCGAAGTGGCTTCATTCCGATTCGAAAAGCGGGCAAGCTTCCACATTTAACTATTTCGGAAAGTTATGGTCTCGAGTACGGGCAGGACACTCTAGAACTTCATATCGATGCCATTTCATCGGGAGCTAAGGTTTTACTCATTGATGATGTTCTGGCAACTGGCGGAACCATCTGCGCTGCTATCGAATTGATTCAACGTTTGGGCGGGCAGGTAGTACATGTTTTAGCTCTTATTGAGATTGATGGACTCCCCGGTAGAGAAAGACTTAACGCTCAATATCCCGAGATTCAGGTTACTTCGCTGGTAGTTTCGTAGCAATGCGCATATTGCAAATCCAAGGATTGCGAGCATTAGCCGCTCTCCTTGTGACAATTTTTCACGCCCGCTTGATGCCGGGCGGTTTTATCGGTGTTGATATTTTCTATGTTATCTCAGGTTATCTGATCACTGGACTGATCCTCAGAGAGATCGAAAAAACTGGAGGATTAAACCTAAACTCCTTCTATCAGCGAAGAATCAAACGACTCTTACCAACATCTGTTTTTGTGCTATTCATAACGGCCATTTTAGGTTTACTCGTACTGCCCGCCATTACCCGAGAAGCACTGGGCCGAGATCTTTTTGCGGCGGCGGCATACATTTCAAACTATCTTTTCGCCTGGTGGGAGAATGATTATCAAAACCTTGATGCAACACCATCTCCCTTTATTCACTACTGGTCTCTGGCGGTAGAAGAGCAGTTTTATCTCATTTGGCCGATCTTCATCCTCTTCTTATCCCGCTATGGAAAAGGTGCGATCTTCAAAGGTGTCGCAATAGTTACAGGAGCCTCCTTCCTGTTTTCGATTTATCTCACACAGGCTAATCCGATCTGGGCATTTTACTCACTACCTACCCGAGCCTGGGAGCTTGGTGTTGGTGCACTTCTTCTTTACATTCCCGATAAATACTTACGTAATAGATACTTTCCATGGATAGGTGCAATCGGCATAGCCATCGCATCTGTGCGCTTTGATGAGGGCACCGCATTTCCCGGATATAACGCGCTCCTTCCAGTTATCGCTACGGCAATTCTTATTGGCACTATCCCGATCTGGCCAAGGTTCTTCAATGATCTGAGCAACAATCGAGTTTCTCAATGGTTGGGTGCGATCTCTTACCCGCTGTACTTGTGGCATTGGCCAGCTCTGGTTTTGCCCGCCGCTGCATTAGATAGACCCCTGCGAATTCGAGAACGTTTACTATGTATTGCTATCACAGTAATACTGGCTCATTTCACCAGCAAGTACATCGAGCAACCATTACGTCATCGCGAGTTTAGTGCGAGGAAGATATATGGATTCTTCGCTTCGACAACAGCACTTTCACTGATTGCCGCTATTGTAATCATCGCCTCCTCATCCGATCTGATCAAGGTTGCTGGAACGAGTTACAAGTTCAATTTGGAACAAGTAATGCAAAAACCTTCTATATACGCTGATGGGTGTCACGTTAATTACGGAGAAGATGAATCTGAGGAATGTCTTTACGGGGATTTAAAGTCAGATAAGACAATCATTCTTTATGGAGACTCACATGCAGCTCAGTGGTTCCCATCCCTCGAAATTATCGCATCAAAAAATGGTTATAAACTCATCTCACTCACAAAATCGGCTTGCTCATCAGTTGAATCCCCGCGAGATGACCAAGGAGCTTTTAGAAGCTCGGAGTGCGATAGATGGCGCAAAAACTCAATCCAACGTATTAATGAGCTCCAACCACATGCGGTTATAGTGAGCAGTTTTCAATACTTTAATCCACCAGAAGAGTTTGTTGACAGAGACAAGTGGTGGCGTGATGGTCAACGTATTTTGCTTGCTAACCTTCAGGGCTCATCCAGAAACCTTGTTTACATTAGCGATACCCCTCATCCTTTGAGCGACATTCCAAGCTGTCTGGCCGCTCGTAACCCTAAAGATTGCGACACATCTGAGAAGACCCCCAATCTAATTATTGATGGCTTTTCCAAGATAGATCCGACACCCTGGCTCTGCGCAAGAGAGTGTCCGGCGATTCAAGATGGGTATGTCGTTTATCGAGATGCATCTCATATCTCTGTCGATGCAGCTATAGCCCTGAGCGGCAGGCTTGAGGTATCGCTAAAAGAGAAAGGGATAATCCCGTAGAGCTGTGGCAGGATGGTGCACATGGCTGAATTGATTTACTACTGCGGCACCATGGACAGCGGCAAATCAACCCTTGCGCTACAAACCGCACATAACCATCAGAGCCGGGGCCGAACAGGTTTAATCTTTACAAATAAGGATCGTGCAGGAGCTGGTGTTATCTCATCTCGTTTAGGGCTGTCTAGTCCTGCCATCGAGGTCTACCCCGAACTAGATATTCATAAGTTAGTGGTTGATAAGTTATCAATGGGCGAAAGAGTCGATTACATTATTTGTGATGAGGCGCAGTTCTATGAAAGTTCGCAGATAGAACAGTTAGCCCGTGTAGTAGATGGTCTCGGAATTGATGTCTTTGCCTTTGGCATCCTCGCAGATTTTCGGACAAAACTCTTCCCGGGTTCGGCACGTTTAGTAGAACTTGCAGATCGAGTCAATACCCTTCAAGTTGAAGCACTTTGCTGGTGCGGTGCAAGAGCAACACACAATGCGCGCACCGTCGGTGGCGTTATGGTTGTGGAGGGCGAGCAAGTTGTTGTCGGAGATGTTGCAACCGGCGCCGAGGTGGCTTACGAGGTTCTATGTCGACGACACCATATGCGCCAGGTGACAGCTCGCGTATCGAAAGCTGCTCATACCTCTTCTCTGCCATTACCCTTTAAGGAGTAACAATGAACTCACGTGGTTACGCAGCACTGTCAGCCAAGGCAGCGCTCAATGCCTTTAACTTTGAACGCCGCAAGTTAGGCGAGCATGATGTCGCCCTCGATATCTCGTATGCAGGTATTTGTCATAGTGACATCCATCAGGTTGCAGAGGATTGGGGCCCTTCGATCTTTCCTATGGTTCCAGGACATGAGATCGCTGGAGTTGTCACCGAGGTTGGAAACAAGGTGAGTAAGTTCTCTGTTGGCGACAGGATCGGAGTCGGTGTATTTGTTGACTCCTGCCGCACATGTGAATGTTGCTTGAAGGGCCTTCAACAGTATTGCGTTCAGGGAATGACTGGAACCTATAACGGATATGAACGTGACGGTGTTACGGTAGCGATGGGCGGATACTCCAACAACTTTGTTATCAATGAAGATTACGCGGTTCACATTCCAGAGAATCTTCCTATGGAGGGGGTGGCTCCCCTGCTCTGTGCAGGAATTACTCTGTACTCACCCATTAAGCATTGGAAGGTTCAACCGGGAATGAAGGTTGCTGTTGTTGGCCTGGGAGGCCTTGGCCACATGGGCGTTAAATTCGCAGCTGCAATGGGCGCCGAGGTAACAGTTCTATCGCACTCACCGGGCAAGCAATCAGATGCATTGGCTATGGGGGCACACCATTTTGTGAGTACCAAAGACCCTAGTAATTTGAAGCCGCTAGTAAAAAACTTTGATCTCATTCTTAATACCGTGAGTGCCGAATTAGTAATCGATGACTACCTTAACCTCCTCAACTTAGATGGAACCCTTGTAGTTATTGGTCTTCCTGGTAAGCCGTACGAGGTTCATGCTGGAACCTTGCTCAATGGACGTAGATCATTAACCGGATCCATGATCGGAGGCATTCCTGAAATCCAAGAGATGCTTGATTTTTGTTCTAAGCACTCGATAGTCAGTGATGTTGAGGTAATTAAGCCCGATTATATCAATGAGGCGTATATCAGAACTATTAATAGTGATGTGAAGTATCGATTTGTAATCGATGCCTCATCTTTTTAAATACTATGCACTAATAGTGCCAAGATAGGTGCGATAGCTAGCGCTGGCAGCAGGTTTCCTACAGCAACTGTTTTTATGTTTAGCAATTTGAATGCGATACATACCAGCATCAAGCCGCCAACAATAGTCATGGCATCAATCTGATATCCCGATAGAACTTCTCCAAGACCGAATCCGATTACCGTCCATACCCCTTGATAGATTCCAACAGGTAAGGCCGATACTGCAACACCCCAACCCAGCGAGGTTGCAAAGGCCATCGCGGCAAAAAAGTCCAAGGTGCTTTTTAGAATTAATTGATCAATTCCTGTTCCCATTCCATCACTAATACTTCCAAGGATTGCAAGCGGGCCTATAGCAAAAAGCAGGGAGGCGGCAACAAAGCCCTCAACAAATGGTGAATCAGATGATGCCTTGAATCGGATACGCAGCTTCTCCCCCAAGGAATCTAACTTATTTTCAAGCTTGAGCGCTGAACCGATCAATCCACCCAACAACAATGATCCCAAAATGACTAAAAGGCTCCACCCTTGTGGGAAGGCATCTACATATCGTCGTGACCACAAGGGAATAAGGGCTGATGCAGCACCTAACAAAGTGACCAGACCCAAAACATCTGTGAGCAGAGTACGAGTTCGCAACGGCATTCTGTGTCCGACTAAAACGCCAAGAGATGCCCCTGAAACAATTGTTAAGATATTGATTATTGTGCCAACGCCAGGAAACATTTGATGATTATACTGCGTTAATGTCTAATCCATTTTTAGAGTTTCTCCGTCCTCATAAAACAGTTCCCCACACACCATGGACAGCACAAGCGCGGTGGGATCTGAACCCTTCACGAGTCGGTATTCTCTTTTTCGGGTTAACAGTCTTCGGATTGGGTGATGGACTTATCATTCAAAGTTCTATTGGTAATGGCCCTTGGTCGGTTCTAGCTCAAGGTATCTCTGATCAATTATCAATAACTATGGGATGGTCAACCTTTGCCATTAGCACCCTAGTTCTATTGCTGTGGATTCCTCTGAGAGAAAAGCCGGGATTTGGAACGATTTCAAATATCGTGATCATCGCTGGTGCGATTCAAATCGGCGTAACAATCTTTCCCGAACAGAACAATTACGCCATTGGAGTTATTTACTGCTTGTTGGGCATCGCTATGGTGGGGTTTGGTTCAGCCCTCTACATCACCTGTGGCCTGGGCCCAGGTCCGCGGGATGGATTGATGACCGCCTTGCACCACAGAAGCGGGGTTCGCATCGGTCGGGTGCGGCTCGGAATTGAAGGCTTTGTCCTGGCCGCTGGATGGCTCTTGGGTGGAACCGTTGGCCTGGGCACACTGCTCTTTGCCCTCTTGATCGGCCAATCGATTGCGATTTCTCTGGGAGTCGTTTCACGGCTTACCCCAAAGTAGCCAATAGGCTCACATCATCTTCCCAGGGTTGTGCGCCCTATCGCACACGGGGTCGCAAACACCCCCGTTAAAAAAATTAGAAAGGCAGTATTCATGCTGGATTCATACTTCAAAATCTCAGAACGGGGCTCATCGGTAGCCCAGGAGATTCGAGGCGGACTCGTAACCTTCTTCACGATGGCTTACATCGTGGCTCTCAACCCAATCATCTTGGCGTACACACCAGATGCAAATGGTCAGTTCCTCTTTGGTGGAGCACAACCCGCTCCTGCAATGGTGGCTGCAACAACCGCGCTCGTTGCTGGTGTCCTAACAATTCTGATGGGTTCTATCGCTAACTATCCACTAGCACTTGCTACAGGTCTTGGTCTCAATACCTTTGTTGCAGTCGGTATCGCATCACAAATGTCATGGGCAGCGGCGATGGGCCTTGTAGTTCTTGAAGGTTTGATCATCTTGGTACTGGTACTCACCGGTTTCCGCGTTGCAGTTTTCAAGGCGGTTCCACCACAGATCAAGATCGCAATCTCAGTGGGTATTGGACTTTTCATCGCTCTTATTGGTCTAGTTGACGCAGGCTTTGTACGTCGTACAGCTAGCGGTCCAGTTCCAGTAGGTCTAGGTGTGAATGGGAGCCTCGTTGGTTGGCCAACAGTGGTTTTTGTTTTCGGAACCCTTTTGATCGTCGCACTTATGGTTCGAAAAGTTAAGGGCGCAATTCTTATCGGAATCGGTGCAGCTACAGTTTTGGCGATCGTTATCCAAAGGATGTTCAATATTGCCCCAAATTTCACTCCTGGAAACCCTCCTACAATTGTAGATGGTGGCTGGCAACTAGGTGTTCCTTCAGTTCCTAAAGAGGTTGTTGCTGTGCCAGAGTTTGATTTCACTGGTCAATTTGATCTCTTTGGTGCCTTCAGTGTCGATAATGTTTCATTAATCGCTGCAATCCTGCTTCTATTTACCTTATTGCTCTCTGATTTCTTCGATACCGTAGGAACAGTCACAGCAATTGGTCATGAAGCAGGTCTTGCTGACAAGGATGGAAATGTAGACAACATCCAAAAGATTCTGATCGTTGACTCTATTGCAGCTGCAGCAGGTGGTGCCACAGGTATTTCATCCAATACAAGCTATATCGAATCAGCTTCAGGTGTTGGAGAAGGTGCTCGCACAGGTCTTGCCTCCGTTGTGACAGGAATAGCATTCCTGCTTACAACATTCTTGGCTCCCCTTGTTGCAATAATCCCTTACGAGGCTGCAACGCCTGCTTTGATCATCGTAGGCTTCCTGATGATGTCTCAGATCAAGAAGATTGATTGGGATGACATGGGTATTGGAGTCCCCGCATTCCTTACAATCATCTTGATGCCTTTTACTTACAACATCTCAGTAGGTATCGGTGCAGGATTTATTACACATGTAGTAATCCGCTTGGTTCAGGGACGTGGTAAGGAAGTTCATCCACTGATGTACCTAGTATCAGGTCTATTCATGATCTACTTCTTGTCTTCGCCAATTAACTCTTGGCTTGGATAAGTACTCTTAACGTTAAGGCCCCTGGGAAACCGGGGGCCTTTTCATTTACCAGAGTATTTGCGGTAAACCCTTTTGCACCAACTTTTGATTAACCTGCGAGAAAGGGCAGGATCCAAAAAATCCTCGATATGCCGACAATGGACTTGGATGAACAGATGAAACAATGGATTCTTCGCGGAAAAACCCTTTGAGTTCAAGGGCTGAACCTCCCCACAAAACTGCGATGACATCTCTGTCGCCAAGAACCTGGGCAACCCGCATCGTGATTTGCTGCCAACCTACTGTGTTATGAGCTAAGGAGCTTCCAACCTCGGTGCTAAGCACTCGATTAATGAGCATCACACCTTGATCGGCCCAATCGCTCAAGTCACCATTAGATCTCGTAACTCCAAGGTCTGTCTCTAACTCTTTGTAAATATTGCGAAGAGAAGCGGGAATAGTTTTTAATGAAGCATCAACTGAAAAGGCTAGGCCGTTAGCAACTCCCTTGGTCGGATATGGATCTTGTCCAAAGATGACAACGCGGGTTGAATCAACCGCCTGTGAGAGCGCTCTAAAAATGAAGTTGTACTCGGGGGCAACGTTTTTGTCGATGAGAAAGTGATCAATTCCTTCAATCACATCTTTGTGGAGTTCTAATTCAACCTGCCATTGCGGATGTAATTGATCAAATAGCGGCACGGGCAAAGTAGCGACCTGATTCTGGTGTAACTGTTATAGAAGTTCCAAATACAGCTGAAACATGTTCGGAGGTTATGACTTGATCTATTGGGCCTGAAACCGCGATTACCCCATCCTTAAGAAGAATTGCGTGGGTCGTTCCAACGGGAATCTCTTCTAGATGATGGGTAACCAAAATTGTTGCAGGAGCAAGAGGATCTGCCGCAAAAGTTGCAAAACGTCTTAGTAAATCCTCGCGTCCGCCAAGATCCAACCCAGCTGCTGGCTCATCTAGAAGCAGGAGTTCGGGATCGGTCATTAACGCTCTTGAGATTTGAACTCGCTTCTTCTCTCCCTCGCTCAGAGTTCCGTAGAGTCGATCTCCAAGTTCTCGGACACCGAAATTAGTTAGAAGCGCCATAGCTCTTGATTCATCCCAAAGATCATATGCCTCATTCCATCGTCCCAAGATGGCGTAGGCAGCGGTTAGGACAACATCCTTTACTCGTTCATCATGCGGGATATCATCGGCGATTACCGAACCGCACAAACCGATTCGAGTCCTTAACTCAAAGAGATCAACCTTGCCCATCTGCTTATCCAGTACGGTGACCGAGCCCTGAGTGGGAAAGATCTTGGTTGCAAGGATTTGAAGGAGGGTGGACTTACCCGCTCCGTTCGGACCTAAAACTACCCACCGTTCTCCTTGGGAGATCGTAAAGTTGAGCGGTCCCAAAATAATCCGATCGCCCCGTCGAACAGAGACCTCGGTAAGAGTCAATACAGAGCTACTCATAGATGCAAAAGATACTCGGTAGATGCATCAAAGAGCGTCAACCCTCACCTAAAGCAATAGTGATTCACGATAACCTTGCCCTCTTATGGTTCTTACAAGGGAAAAAGGTGAGCAATTCACTGGTCTCATCCTCCTAACAGGTGAGGATGCACAGGGGCTATCTAACGCTTTATTTCAGGCCCTGTCCCCTTTCTCAGTATCTGTTATTGACCTGGATCAAATAATCATTAATAAGAGATTAATACTGACGGTTCATATTCTTCTTAATCCTGCTCACCAGGTTGCGATCGAAGAGGATTTAGAGTCGCTAGCTCTTTCAACCAATGTTGATATCGCCTCAGTATTTTCTTACTCTGCCGCACTTACCACAGGACCAGAGTGCACAACTCTTTCCATAACCTCACCCAAATTGCATCCACGCACCCTTGCAACATTAACTGGGGAGATAAAGAAGCTGGGTGGAAATATTGAGAGTTTGGAGCGAAAAGGGTTGGAGCCAATTGAGATTGCGCTTCATATTTCAGGGATTGATGCACTTGTTTTACAAGGTGCACTGCAGCAAATGTCTGTTGAATCCGATGTAACTATCGCGGTGGCTTGAGAAGTATATGAATACCCCCAAGCGCCTAGTTCAGTTTGATGTTGATTCGACCTTTATTCAACAGGAGGCGATCGAACTACTTGCAGCAAAGGCCGGTGTGTTTGAGCAGGTATCTGCGATTACAGAATCTGCCATGCGGGGTGAGTTGGATTTTGCTGAAAGTCTCATCGCTCGCGTCGCCTTACTGGACGGGCTTTCAGAAAGGGTAATCAAAGAGGTACAGGAGGAGATACTTCTAACAGATGGCGCCGCCGATTTAGTTGCACTTCTACATGAAAGAGGCGATTGTGTCTCACTAGTATCTGGTGGATTTATTAACATCATTAAACCTCTCATTTTGGATTTAAAGATTGATTGTTATAGAGCCAATACCCTCGAGATAAAGGATGGACGGTTGACCGGCAAGGTGATCCCTCCGATTATTGACCGTTCAGCTAAAGGTGTTGCCCTACTGGAGTTTGCTGATATTTGTGGCGTCAATATGGCTGACACTGTAGCTATAGGCGATGGTGCAAATGATTTAGACATGATGGCCCTTGCCGGCATCAGTATCGCATTTAATGCAAAACCCATAGTTGCTCAAATGGCAGATTATGAGATTAATGAAGCCTCACTCAAATCTGTTGCACAGCTTTTGAAGCTATAAGCGACAGGCGTGAATATCTGTAACTAGAATTCCTCGTGCACCGAGGGCCCACAACTCATCCATCACTCGATTTGTTTCCTTACGAAGCACCATTGCTCGTACCGCAACCCAATCAGCCTTCTGTAAAGGTGAAATTGTTGGTGATTCAAGACCTGGAGTTATCGCACATGCTTTATCCACTAACTCCCTTGTGACATCGTAATCAAGCAACACGTAACGTCTGGCGATTACAACGCCTTGAAGCCGTCGAATGAGAACCTCTAACTCAGCTGGTATCGCAACCGAAGCTCGTTTAATTAGGATCGCTTCGCTAGACAGAATTGGCTCCCCAAAGGTTTGAAGCCCAGCTTGGCGCAAGGTATTTCCTGTACTCACAACATCGGCGATCATGTCGGCGACTCCAAGTCGAACGCTACTTTCTACCGCACCATCAAGGCGGACAATCTGTGCCTGAATATTTAAAGCCTTCAGACTATGTTCAACTAAACCCGGATAAGCGGTCGCGATCCTCTTGCCCGCTAAATCACTTGTCTTCCAATCCCTTCCGGTAGGTGCTGCAAAGCGAAATGTTGAACCACCAAAATCCAAAGATAAAATCTCTTCTGCAAGTGCTGCTGAGTCGATCAGCAAATCCCGCCCGGTGATACCTGCCTCTAACTCTCCAGAGCCAACATAAACTGCGATATCTCGAGGACGTAAGTAATAAAACTCAACACCGTTATCTGGATCAGCCAGTACTAGATCGCGACTATCGGTACGCTGACGATAGCCCGCTTCCTTCAAGATTGCGATAGAGCTCTCTGCAAGAGAGCCCTTGTTAGGAACCGCTACTCGTAACATCATCGCCCCTTATAGATACTTGTAAACATCATTGAGTGTTAAACCACGTGCGAGCATCATTGTTTGGAGATGATAAATCAACTGGCTTATCTCTTCCGCTAGCTCATCATCGCTTTGATGCTCAGCGGCCAACCAAACCTCGCCCGCCTCCTCAAGAATCTTCTTTCCAATTGAGTGAACCCCAGAATCCAGTGCAGCAACCGTTGCCGAGCCTTCAGGCCGATCATTGGCCTTTTGAGACAACTCCACCCACAACTGATCAAAGGATTTCATAGATGAAGTTTACTAGAGCGAGCTCTTGCCCGTTGCGAATTCTCTGATGTCGACAACCATCTGGGCCGGATCTGAGGCGCTAAACACCGCGCTGCCAACTACAAATGTATCCGCCCCAGCCTCAAGTGCGATCTCAATTGTTTGCATCGATACTCCGCCATCAACCTGTAGCCAGATATCTCTGTCACCAATGAGCTCGCGCGTACGTCTAACCTTATCCATCATGTTCTCCATAAACTTTTGACCGCCAAATCCGGGCTCAACGGTCATAATCAGGAACATATCAACTAGCTCCAAACAATCCGCGTAATCATCGATGCTGGTATTGGGTTTGATTCCAAGGCTTGAGCGAGAGCCAGCAGCGCGAATGTTCCTTAAGGTTTGAGGGATATTTGCCGTTGCTTCTGCATGAATTGTTACTGAGGTACAGCCAATCTCGGCGTACTGAACCGCGATTGAATCGACGTTGGCCACCATCAAATGTGCATCAACTGGTAGTGATGACTCCTTGATGATCTTAGAGGCGGCTTCAAAATCGAAGGTGAAGTTTGGGACAAAAACATCATCCATAACATCCAAGTGAAGTAGATCTGAGACGGCGGCTATTCGATCAATCTCCTCATTTAATCGGGAGAAATCGGCGTTCAGGATGCTTGGGGTTATTCGAATCTCACGGCTCATACTTGGATTTTACTCGCTAACCTTTCTAAAAAGGGCGAGATACATCGCATCTGTACCGGTTTTATGTGTCCATAAGGACATCGCGCCGGAGCGTTGTGATTCAGAAAGGTTGTTGGGCAAAAAAGAGGTGATCTCAATCTGTTCCATCTGTGGGAAACGCTTCTTTAAATCTGATACCTGGATTGATGTTTCTGCAAGGTGTGGCGAACAGGTTGCATAACCTAGAACTCCACCAGTGGCTAAAGCTTTGACACCAGAATCAATCAGTTCACGTTGTAACTGGGTTAGCTCTCGTAAATCCTGGAGCGTTCTACGCCAACGAACCTCAGGTCTACGACGTAAAGCACCTAGTCCGGTACATGGTGCATCAATTAAAATTGCATCAAATTTCTCAATCTGATTACCTATCTCTCGACCATCTCCAACTAAGACAGTGTCACCATGTACCACTTGTTTTACCAGATCTGCACGAGGGATGGATATCTCATTGGCTGTAAACCGAACGCCTCTCTGGCGTGCGATGGCAGAGAGCAACGCCGCCTTTCCACCAGGGCCTGCACACATATCCAGCCATGAAGAACCACCCGCTGCTGCTGCAAATACCGATGCAACAAGTTGAGAACCTTCATCCTGTACCCCGATCTTTCGGGATTTAATCAACTCTAAAGCGCCCGGATTACCCTTCCAATGGGCACCATATGGCGAGAAGGTTGTTGGCTCTCCCCCAACATCAATTAAATCCTGTTGGGTAGAAAGACCTGGCCAGGAAACTAATGTGGGGATTGCGGCCTCATTGTTTATGGCCAAAGCTCTCTCTACCTCCTGCCAATCCTTCAAGAGATCAAAGTATGCAGAAACTATCCATTCTGGATGGGAGTATTGAATAGCTAATCTCTCAACTGAATCAGATATGTGCGTTAACGGAGCAAACCATTCCTCTTGGCTCTTTCGAGTAACACTTCGCAGGAGTGCGTTAACAAAGCTCGCCTTCGACTCTCCCAGTCGCTTGCGCGCAACTTCGACAGTAGAGGCAACAGCGGCATGATCGGGAACGCGCATTTCATGAATCTGATGCACACCCATTCTGCAAATATCGACTATGCCTGGATCGACTTCACCCCATGGCCGATCACTAATGTGTTGCAAAACCCAATCATGTTTACCTTGCATACGAATAGTTCCATATAAAAGCTCTGTTACAAGGGATCGATCCCGCTCCTCAAGTTTGCTGGCGTTGAGCGCTTGTGGCAAAAGTAGGTTTGAATAACCATTGTTGCGATTAACTTCAGTTAACAGATCAAAAGCCAGAAGACGGGATGCTTCAGGTTTAGGCGATTTGAATGTATTCCTGCGCGGCTCAGCCAAAAGACTCTCCACCATTTAAACGAGCTCCGCGCGCCCAATCAATGGCATCCATCTCCTTCTTACCTGCAGGGACAACTCTCAGTAACTCAATTGCGGTTCCATTAGCACACCCCACGAAAACGCAGTTGTTGAAAACTGCGATCGTGGCTTCAGGTATTAAATGATCTTGAGCTATCGTCGCCGCCGATACTTTAAATGGCTCTGACCTCCACAAACACCACGCGCCTGGCTCGTAGGTGTAGGCACGTATGGCGTTAACAATGGTGTGGGCAGGCTTAGAAAAATCAATCAGAGCATCCTGCTTTGAAATCTTTGGCGCAAATGATGGAGCTCCTGTTTGCGGCGTAGGAGCTTGATCTCGCCCAATCATCTCTAGCGCCTTATCTATCGCCTCTACCCCACGATCGGCTAACCTTTGAAGAAGTTCAAAACTTCTCCATTGTGGCTCTATTGCAACTTCAATCTGAGCGAAAACAGGACCGGTGTCCATCCCTCTATCTAATTGAAAAACAGAGATCCCGGTTTGTACATCGCCGTTGAGTAAGGCGTGTTGGACCGGGGCTGCCCCTCGATACTGAGGTAACACTGAGAAATGTAGGTTTAAAAATCCGTATTGTGGAAGATCCAGAATGGTCTGCGGCAAAAGAACTCCGTAGCCGATAGTGATAACACAATCTAGATCATTGATCACACCAATAAGTTCGCTGGATACCGAAGGCTTGACTAACGCGATCTTGTTCTGCTGCGCCCAATCGGCCACCGCAGTTTGTGTAAGTACGCGACCTCTTCCAGCTGGCTTATCGGGTTGGGTGATAACCAGTTCTATTGTGTGTTTGCTAGAAAGTAACCACTCAAGGGTCGGTATCGCAACTTCCGGAGTAGCGGCTACTCCAAGACGCATTATGTATTCCGTCCGAAGATCGTATGCGGCGAGTCCTTCACTTGGATGTTCTGTCCCTTTTCGGCGGCAAGATTAAACCACTCAGATTCACGAATCTCCTTCATCGCCAACTTTCGATTGTCAGCTGACAACTTATCTATGAAAAGAATGCCATTGAGGTGATCAGTCTCATGCTGAAGCGCACGAGCTAAAAACTCAGTTCCTTCGACGGTGATTGGCTCTCCATACATATTAAAACCTTTGGCCACAGCTCTCATAGCTCTTGGAGTTTCATACCTTAACTCTGGAAAGGAGAGACATCCTTCCTCGCCATCTTGCAACTCATCGCTCAGATCTAAAACAGGATTGATTAAATGGCCCAGAGCCTCATCAACATCCCACACAAATACTCGCAAAGAAACGCCAATCTGGGGTGCTGCTAATCCCGCCCCGGGCGCATCCAGCATCGTCTCGGTCAGATCCTTCACAAGAACACGTAACTCTTTATCAAAATCTACAACCGGGGATGCAGGAGTTGTGAGTACTGGATCGCCAAAGAAGCGAATTTCCTGAATCGACATGTGCAGAGTCTATCAATGACTCACAATGAATAAGGATCAATTCTTAGCGTCAGTAAATCCTTTTTCGAGATGCTTCGTTTCCTCTGTAGTTCATGCAGCACCTTTCCAAGTTCCGGCCACTGTTCATGAGAAACATGTATGACAATCTTTGCTTGGGATTTGGGCAAAACAGTCGGTCCATAGATACGTGTACTTGAAGGAATCCGACCTTCAGCAAAGGCCTTCTTTAATCCAGATGCAATCTGTGGCGCTGCCAACGCTTCCATCACCAATACCGCTGAGGCCACCTTCGGAGGTAGCGCAAGCTCCTCTCGTTCACCTAACTCTCTTTTGAGCAAAGGTGCCACATTCCATCGAGCAACTGCAGCAACTATCGGATGAACCTCATCAAGTACAAGCAGCACACGACCTTTTTCTTGAATGAGAGAGGCGGTCTCAAAGATCAACTCGCGTGCTCGCTCCTGTCCGTTGATATCTGTGTGAGAGAAAAAACGCATCGCATCTAGAATGACGACCGCTGCATAACCACCTGGAATAATTGGTTGAGCCCCCGGTGTTGAAAGAACCAAGGATGGTTTGGCTTCGACTGAACTCTTAATGACATCTCCAGCTGAGATTACAACTGGATATCCAGGAAATGCTCTGGAAATCTCCTCAGCCGCGCGATCGATTCCACGTCCTGCAAGATATTGTTTGTCTCTTCCGCAAAAACGACATTTCCATGGTGAATGCGAAACACCACAATGCACACATGTCGGAGCCTCTAACTTAGAAGTGACACTTAATCGACCGCCACAATCGCAGTAAGCAACATTTCTACAATGAGAACACAGAAGAGCGTTTCCATACCCTTTTCGTGGGGCCAAGAAAAGAACTGCGCCATGATTTAACGCCTTCTTGATCTCCGAGAAAATACGACCTGGCAGTAACGCTCCCTCAGAAGGAGAGTAGGCCTGTACATCTACATGAACCCGTTGACTAATGTACTTAATTTTCTTTTGATCAATTTGATATGCAACATTAAGAGATGGTGAAAATCCGGTATAAATCAGAGATATACACTCATTTTCAGAACGCAGTTGGGCAATCGTCGATGTGTTCCATCCAGGTGAGCGAATCTCATAATGATCGATGGAGGACTCTTTGTAGATTATCAGCGTCTTAAGGTTTCCTACTGGCGCAAATACTGCGCTGCGTGTACCAACAACTATCGATGAGGACAGTCGTTGAGCTTGAAGATAATTTTGATACCTGGTCTCACGGTTCAGCGAACTAGTCAAGGCCAGGACCTTCTCAAAAGCAGCTGACAGAGCTGCGACTAGTTGCTCCACATCATTTTCATCAGGGGCAATGATCAGTACCGAGCCGTTCTTCATCGCTGCCCGTACCAGCTCAACCATTTGCAGATGCGCTGGTTTATAGGGGGCAAAACTGTGAAAGATCGGTGTTGCTGCAGCTCCATTGCTCGCAGGTGGCGCAACAACGATGGGAAGGGATTTATCAACGCTTGCTACTCTAGGTGGAATTGCAGACCGAATCAGATCCCATGGATTACAGCAGTAAAACTGCGCCGCCCCTTCAAAGAGCTTTAAAGTTGATCCCGTTGCAACCGCGTGGGGTGAGAGTACTTTGGTGATTGGTTTTAACCCACCCGCTCGATCAGGGTGGGCAACGCGCGAAGTGATAATTCCCTCGGTTTCGCGGCCACCAAATGGCAGTTGTACACGTACGCCGACAATTGCAGTATCGCTAAGTTTCTCCGGAACTATGTACTCATACAACTGATCTAAGTGAAAAACACCTGTATCTACTCGAACCCTTGCAACCGGACGTGATTGCGCTATCGGGCCAGAAGGAGCCGGAGCGACTTCAGCCTTTAATCGAAATAGACGAGGTGCTTCCACCGATTACTTAACTGCGTTTTGTAGCGCTGATACTCGATCGGTTCGTTCCCATGCAAACTCTGGAAGCTCACGACCGAAGTGTCCGTATGCACTGGTCAATGAGTAAATGGGGCGCAAAAGCTCTAGATCTCTAATAATTGCCGCTGGGCGAAGATCAAAGGTAGAAAGAACCGCTTCTTGAATCTTTGCAACTGGAACACTTTCAGTACCAAATGTTTCCACAAAAACTCCAACCGGTTGCGCCTTACCTATTGCATACGCAACCTGCACCTCACATCGTCTGGCTAATCCAGCGGCTACAACATTCTTTGCTACCCAACGCATCGCATAGGCAGCGGAGCGATCTACCTTTGATGGATCCTTGCCACTGAAGGCTCCTCCACCGTGTCGGGCCATACCACCATACGTGTCCACAATAATTTTACGCCCCGTCAAACCTGCATCACCCATAGGGCCACCAATAACAAAGCGACCTGTGGGATTAATCAAAGTACGTAGATCATTTCTAGGTAGATCAATCTTGGAGATGATCGGATTAATCACGTACTCGATAATTTCAGGGGTTAACTTCTTTACAACATCAACATCTTCTGAATGCTGACTTGAGATCACAACGGTATCTAATGCGATAGCGCGATCACCGTCATACTCAATTGTTACCTGTGTTTTTCCATCTGGACGAAGGTATGCCAACTCTCCGGATTTACGAACCTTAGTCAATTGCTGGGCAAGTGCATGTGCTAACCAAATAGGTAGCGGCATTAACTCCTTTGTATCATCGCACGCATACCCAAACATCAAACCTTGATCACCAGCACCTTGTAGATCCAGCGGATCAACAGCGGAGGTAACACGGTGCTCATACGCATCATCTACACCCTGAGCGATATCTTGTGATTGTTGTCCGATAGAGATTGAAACGCCACAACTGTTTCCATCAAAACCTTTATCAGATGAGTCATAGCCAATATTAAGAACGGTGTCGCGAACGATTCCCATCACATCTGCATATCCATTAGTTGTTACCTCACCTGCAACATGCACCTGGCCGGTTGTGATAAGGGTTTCCACAGCCACTCGGCTCTTTGCATCTTGAGATAACAATGAATCCAAAACCGCATCTGAGATCGCATCTGCAATCTTGTCTGGATGTCCTTCAGTTACAGATTCGGAGGTGAAAAGACGCTTTGACATAGTTTTTAACCTAACTGCCGGATGGCTTGATCAAGAAGAGTATTACTGAGAGCGTCTTTGGAGACTTCCTTGACCGCTATATCCGCTTCATTGCGTATGAGAATGGTACCCATAGTTGTGTCCTGGCCAAAGATTGCCCCGCCAGAAACATCATTTACATAGATCACATCTAACCCTTTTGCCTCAAGTTTTCTGCGAGCCTCTTGCAGATGGTCCTTAGTTTCGGCGGCGAAACCAATCAAGATCTGCTTACTCTTTCGCGCAGAGAGTTCGGCCAGTAAATCCGGGTTCTCCTCTAAATCAATGCTCGAAAGCGAGGCCTTCTTGATTTTTTCTGAAGCCACATGAGAAGGACGTGCATCGGCAACCGCTGCGCTCATTATCAAAATATCGCAGCTGTCGAAGTGTTTCTGAAGCGCTTCCTGCATCTGCGCCGTTGTTTCAACTGGGAAGAGTTCAACTCCTTTGAGATGAGATACATCGCAGTTGGCGGCAATGAGTCCAACCTGCGCACCACGATCCCGTGCCGCCTGTGCAAGGGCGATACCTTGCTTACCTGAAGATCTATTACCTATGTAGCGAACAGGATCAATAGCCTCACGTGTGCCTCCCGCTGTGATTAAAACCCTTTTTCCTGCAAGATCCTGCTTGTGACCCGTCATTCCATCAAAGGTGGAGATAATTGCCGCTGTTTCGGGGAATCTTCCAGGGCCAATATCATCGCCAGTCAATCTTCCAACTTCAGGATCCATGACTATAAATCCACGGTTTCTCAGGGTTGCTACATTTGCAACCGTTGCAGGATCAAGCCACATCGAAGGGTGCATCGCGGGAACAATCAACTTGGGGACATCAGAGGCAAGAACAAGATTTGTTAACAAATCATCTGCCCGTCCCATCGCTAAACGAGCGATGAGATCAGCTGTTGCCGGTGCTATGAGAAAAAAATTTGCACGTTCAGCCAATGCGATATGTGGAACTGTATGAACACTCTCCCACACCTGCGTTGTAACGGGGCGACCAGAGAGCGCCTCCCATGTAGCCGCGCCAACAAAGTTTAAGGATGATGGGGTAGGTACTACGGTAATTACATAACCGCGATCTTGAAGACGACGTAATAACTCGCAGGATTTGTAGGCGGCGATTCCACCACCAACTCCGAGAATTACCTCACGGCCCTGGAGTCTCATTAAAAAATTACGCGGTTGGCTCGAGATTTTCGATTGTCAAAAGACCTTCATTAATCTCGCGAAGGGCGATTGAAAGTGGCTTCTCATGCACATGTGTCTCAACTAGGGGTCCTACATACTCAAGGAGACCCTCACCTAGTTGTGAGTAGTAAGCGTTGATCTGACGAGCTCGCTTTGCTGCGTAGAGAACGAGGCTGTACTTAGAACCGCTCTTCTCTAAAAGTTCATCAATTGGTGGATTTGTAATGCCATCCATGGTGTCCCCGCTTCTGTGATCAATCTCGTCTTGTTTAACAAGTACTTAATTCTGGGCTAACTCTACCAGTCTCTGGACAACGCTCTCGACCTGGTCATTGACGAGGATCACATCAAAGAAGGCCGCTGCTGCCAGCTCTTCTTGGGCTAACTCCAACCTCTCCGCCCGTCGCTCGGCCCCATCGGTTCCTCTTCCCACAAGCCGTGAAACCAACTCTTCCCACGAAGGTGGCTCTAGAAATACCAAGATTGATTGTGGCAGATGAGCCTTCACCTGTTTTGCCCCAGCGATCTCAATCTCAAGTAAGACATTTTTTCCTTCTCGTAACGCCTGTTCCACCTGGGCCTGCGGAGTTCCATATCGATTTCCTGCAAACTCCGCCCATTCCAAAAACTCATTATTTGAAATCATCCGTGCAAAAACCGATTCGGTGACAAAAAAGTAATCATGTCCATCAATTTCATTAACCCGTGGTTTTCTCGTAGTAAAACTTACACTGACCCAAAAATCTCCAGCCTGACGCAGCCGCCTTGCAATCGTGCTTTTTCCTACTCCTCCAGGTCCTGATAAAACTATCAACCGCCCTGGATTACTCAAATGCTCTGGCCTCAAAAACTCTTCCCGAAGCTGTTTTATCTGATGCCGTCCCAATCCCTGAATCCGTCGCGTTGGAGAGATATTAAGTCGCTCCATCATCGTGTTAGCTCTAATCTTTCCGACACCAGTAAAGGATTCGAGCAACTCCTTCACTCTCATCTTTCCAACAGCTTCATCGGTACTGGCTAAGTTTAAAACAGAGTCGATGTCGAGTTCTCCGGACTTGATCTGCGCCTTGACCTCTGCGCGCCGTTTGCGTGATGCGCTCGCTTTAGCTAAAGCTGCTTGCCGTTGCTGAGCGGTTAACTGCGGAGGCGTTCCCATGAGGTAAATCTAGTGGAGATTAAATTAAGAGTGAGCCAATTTCCTGGGCTCTCTCCTTCATGGCTTGAGCACCATCGCGCCAGCTCTGCGTAATGGGACGACCTATCACCACATAATTGGCACCGGCCGCTATCGCATCTTCGGGGGACATAGTTCGCTGCTGATCATCGCTACCCGCCATCTCGCGGGGACGGACACCTGGGGTAATGATCACAATTGAGTCACCGACCGCTTCTCGTACCGCAGATATTTCCAAAGGTGAACACACAATAGCGCCTGCACCTGCAGCGGTTGCCACCTTTGCCAATGAAACCGCTGAATTCAATGCGTTAGCTCCAAAACCAACCTCAGCAACATCAGACTCATCTAATGAGGTCAAAATCGTCACTCCAGTGATGTGTGTCTTAGGCATCGCATCGACCGCCGCTTTGACCATCGCTCTACCTCCCGAGGCGTGAACCGTTAGAAACTTCGGAGATAAATGAGCAACAGCTAGCGCCGCTCCACTGACTGTGTGCGGAATGTCATGAAGTTTTAAATCTAAGAATATCTCTGAATCTGTAACCGACTTTATAGCTTTGACACCATCGCTACCAAAGTTGAGATAAAACTCAAGTCCTAACTTAAAGATCGATATGTGATCCTGAGTAGCCTTAACCCATTGGATCGCTGTCGTTAGCTCTGGAGTATCCACCGCCAAAACAATAGGTGCTTTTATCATTTACTCCGCCTCAATGGGACGATGTGCGAACCCAACAGCCTGCTTCAGTGATGTAAATCCTCGATCAATTAAAAGTTGTTTCAACTCATCTTGTATCGACATTATCGCAGTTGGATTACCAAAGCTTGCAGTTCCGATAGAAACACCACTTGCTCCAGCTAAAATCATCTCGAGTGCATCCTTTCCAGATGCGACTCCGCCCATTCCCAATATTGGTATCTGCGGAAGCGCTGCATGAACCTGATAAACAGCACGCACCGCAATAGGACGGATAGCAGGACCAGAAAGCCCACCAGTCTTACCACCTAGATGCGGACGCATCGTGTCTACGTTGATTACCATTCCTAAGACGGTGTTGATTAGCGCTAACCCATCTGCCCCTGCATCGACTACGCCCTTTGCGATAGAGACAAGATCTGTTACATCAGGTGAGAGCTTGGCGATTATGGGCAGCTCTCCGCCAATAGTCCGGCGAACACCATCTATAACTCGACGTGATGCCTCGGGATCGCATGCAAATACCAGGCCACGATTTTCAACATTGGGACAGGAGATATTGACCTCTATCGCACTGATTCCAGAAACAGATCTAAGTTTTCTGGCTAATGTTGAGTACTCCTCTACCGTTTCACCAGCTATGGAAACAATTACACGCGCCTTTTGTTCAACAAGATATGGAACATCCTTTGCTAAAAAAGCATCTATTCCAGGGCCTTGTAGGCCGATGCTGTTGAGCATCCCACTGGGCGTTTCAGCCATTCGAGGGGTCGGTCGACCAGGTCGCATCTTTGACATAACAGACTTGGTAACTACTCCGCCCATTTCACGCAATGGGAAAAACTGAGCTAACTCTCTTCCAGAACTTGCACAGCCACTTGCAGTAAATGTGGGGGCAGGAAACCATGCATTTCCGATAGTTGTTGAAAAATCTAGCGCGGTCATATCTGTTGACCTACCTTGCTCCACTGAACCTTTGCTCCATCCATTACTGGTCCATCGATACATGAACGAAGATTTGAGATCGTTCCATCCTCATTCTCAACTGGAAGTACACAGGTCATACAGATTCCTACGCCACACGCCATCGACTCTTCAACGGCGCATTGGTGAATTACATCAAACTGATTTGTGATCTTGGTAATTGCTGCAAGCATTGGCATCGGACCACACGAGTAAATAACCGCGACATTCAAATCCTTAATGATCTCTGCAATGGGATCTGTTACTCGACCTGCAACTCCCATAGATCCATCTTCGGTATAAATCCGCATGGAGTTCACCGCTCGTTTGCCCTCCATCGGTGCATAAATCTTTGATCCCGTACTTGCACCTAATAACATATCAACTCGGCATCCCCGAGAGTTCAGCAACTCAGCCAATCCAAACAATGGTGCCGATCCATAACCTCCTCCTACTAAGAGAACAGGTACCGGCTCTGTCGGAATTCCAAAGGCTGTTCCAAGCGGAGCGACAAGATCTAGAACTACACCTTCACCTTGGGCGCATAACCACTTACTCCCCTGACCATGAGGTGCAACGATCAACTCCATCGTCCCACCAACTGTCGTGCTGGTAGACACACGAGAAATTGCAAAAGCGCGACGAAGGACCATGGATGAAGAACCTCCACCCACACTTATAGCAACAAAGTTTCCAGGTTTGCAGTTAGTAGCAATGTCACCGATGTTGATGATGATTTGGTGGTATTGACCGACTCGTGTATTACTCACAATTGGTGCAAGCAGTTGCTTGGCGTGTTTGTTGATCTGTGTCATCTATGCAAGCCATTCCTGTAGAGACTTGATACTAAGTGGGCTAGCTTGCAAGAAGCCAATCGCATCTACCGCAGCGCTAAATCCTGCTGTGGTTGTTATGCACGGAATGGATCTTTGAACAGCTGCGGTACGAATTGCCCAGCCATCGGCACGTGTTCCGCGACCAACAGGGGTGTTTATTACTAGGTCGATCTCACCAGAATTGATCATCTCGACAATAGTTTTTTCACCCATCTGTCCTGTGCCTTCAGAGTGTTTTCGTACCGTTGTGCACTCAATACCCTTTGTGCGCAAAAATGCGGCGGTTCCATCAGTTGCAAGAATATGAAACCCTAACTCTGAAAATCCTAAAGCAGGTTCAATTCCAGTTGCTTTGTCCTTATCAGCTAAGGAGATAAAGACAGTGCCGGATTTGGGAAGTGGACCAAAGGCAGCGATCTGACTCTTTGCATAACTTTCTCCAAAGGTTGGAGAAATCCCCATAACCTCTCCAGTAGAACGCATCTCAGGTCCAAGAACCGCATCGACTCCCCTACCATCGGTGCGGCGGAAGCGGTTCCATGGCAGTACCGCCTCCTTGACTGAAACACCCCGAGCAACACCATCGCCTGATTTCGGAAGAATTCCATCCACTCTCAATTGTTTGATTGTGGTACCAACTGAGATCCGAGCCGCCGCCTTTGCAAGAGCAACCCCGCTGGCTTTACTAACAAAGGGCACTGTGCGAGATGCTCGGGGATTTGCTTCTAAAACATACAAAACATTATCTGCGATGGCGAATTGAATATTTATTAATCCGCGCACATCAACTCCACGTGCAATCTTCTCCGTGGCAGAGCGAATCTCTTCTCTCTGCTCATCTGTAACTGTCATTGATGGGAGAACACAGGCACTGTCACCGCTATGAATTCCTGCCTCTTCAATATGCTCCATGACGCCACCGAGAAAGAGCTCCTCCCCATCAAACAGGGCATCTACATCGATCTCAATTGCGTTATCAAGGAAGCGATCTACTAGTACGGGATGATCTGGAGTTATATCGGTTGCACGAGTGATAAAACCTCCGAGAGCGGCATCGTCATAGACGATCTCCATACCTCGACCACCCAACACAAATGATGGTCTGACTAAAACTGGGTATCCAATCTCGTGGGCGATATTTGTCGCCTCTAACTGTGAAGAGGCCATTCCAAATTCAGGCGCTCTCAAGCCCTGTTCTGCAAGGATATTTCCAAAGGCTCCTCGTTCTTCGGCTAGGTTAATAGCTTCAGGAGATGTACCCAAGATATTTACTCCATTAGCCTTTAATCCAGCGGCCAACCCCAAAGGTGTCTGGCCACCTAGCTGTGTAATCACTCCCAACACTGGACCGGCCTGTATTTCGGCGTGAACAACTTCAAGTACATCTTCTAGGGTCAATGGTTCAAAATAGAGACGATTACTTGTGTCGTAATCGGTAGAAACAGTTTCAGGGTTGCAGTTGATCATAATTGTTTCATAACCGGCCTCGCGCAGTGTGAAAGAGGCGTGAACACATGAATAATCAAACTCTATTCCCTGACCGATGCGATTAGGGCCGCTACCAAGAATGATGACCGCAGGTGTTGTACGAGGACGTACCTCGGTCTCCTCTTCATAACTTGAATAATGATAAGGAGTAAACGCCTCAAACTCGGCTGCACATGTATCAACTGTTTTATAAACAGGACGAACTCCTAGGTGATGGCGGGCTTTGCGAATTTCATCCTCAGAGACACCACGTAAATTAGCAATCTGACTATCTGAAAATCCCTGACCTTTTGCGGTACGAAGTAGTTCGATAGTTAACTCACCAGGTAAAGCGATGATCGCCGCCTGTTGATTGATCAGCTCGATCTGGCGCAAATACCAAGGATCTATCTTGGTTGCCTTAAAGACCTCATCGATCGTAGCTCCTGCCCACATAGCCTTTTGTACCTGCTGCAATCGATACTCAGTTGGGATGCGCATACTTTGCAGCAATGCATCGCGCTCTGTTTCAGATACAGCTGGCCAGGAAAAGATCGCTTCCTTGCGCTCCAAAGATCGTAAAGCCTTCATGAGCGCTTCCGAGAAGGAGCGACCGATGGCCATCGCCTCGCCCACACTCTTCATCGTTGTTGTTAAACGAGGATCTGCATCTGCAAACTTCTCGAAGGCAAAACGAGGAAGCTTCACAACAACATAATCCAAGGTCGGTTCAAAAGAGGCTGGCGTCACCTGCGTGATGTCATTTTGAATCTCATCTAAGGTGTAACCAATAGCCAGCTTGGTAGCAATTTTTGCGATCGGAAATCCTGTGGCTTTTGAGGCCAGGGCACTGGAGCGTGAAACTCGTGGATTCATCTCGATCACGATAATCCGACCATCACTTGGGTTTACAGCAAATTGAATATTACATCCACCAGTATCCACACCAACCTCACGGATGATCTCCATAGAAAGATCACGCAACTTCTGATACTCGACATCGGTCAAGGTCATCGCCGGTGCAACGGTAATCGAATCGCCCGTATGGACACCCATGGGATCAAGGTTCTCAATTGAACAAACAATTACAACATTGTCCTTGTTATCGCGCATGACCTCGAGTTCATACTCTTTCCATCCGATAATTGATTCTTCAAGCAGAACTTCAGAGGTTGGACTATGTCGCAAACCAGCTCCGGCTATTTGGCGTAGCTCAGCCTCATCAAATGCGATACCAGAGCCCAAACCACCCATAGTAAAAGATGGTCGAACCACTACTGGATAATTCAATTCAACTACAGCCTTGAGAATCTCCTCCATTGTGTGACAAATACGAGACTTGGCTGACTCTCCACCAACCTTTTCAACAATCGCGCGAAAGAGTTCTCGGTTTTCACCACGATTGATCGCATCGACATCTGCTCCGATAAGCCGAACGCCATACTTTGCCAGAGTACCTCTTTCATACAGACCAATCGCAGCGTTTAAAGCTGTTTGCCCACCCAGTGTTGCAAGTACCGCATCAGGTTTTTCATGGACGATGATGCGTTCGATAATCTCAGGAGTAATTGGTTCGATGTAGGTTGCATCGGCGAACTCGGGATCGGTCATAATTGTTGCAGGATTGGAGTTAACCAAAATGACTCTGATTCCTTCAGCACGCAGAACGCGACAGGCTTGAGTTCCTGAGTAATCAAACTCGCAGGCTTGACCAATAACGATTGGGCCACTGCCAATAACTAAAACACTTTTAATCGATGTATCTAAAGGCATTAAGCAACCACCTTCTTCGACATCAAATCCACAAACCGATCAAAGAGGTAGGAAGCATCATGAGGTCCGGCGGCAGCTTCTGGGTGATACTGCACTGAGAAAGCGGGTTTATCCAGCAAGGCTAAACCTTCGACAACTCCATCATTAAGGCAGGTATGTGTTACCTCTCCACGTCCATACACCGTTGAGAACTCCGTATCTGTTGGAGCTTTTACCGCAAAGCCGTGGTTGTGAGCGGTGATCTCTACCTTTCCAGTGTTCTTATCCATAACTGGTTGATTGATACCCCGATGACCAAACTGAAGTTTGTAGGTTTCAAAGCCAAGGGCTCGACCTAATATCTGATGTCCAAAACAAATTCCAAAGAGTGGAACATCTGCCAAGAGAAGCTCACGTACAACCTCGATCACATCGCTCATCGTCGATGGATCACCGGGACCATTTGAGAGAAATACTCCATCAGGATTGATAGACATAATTTGCTCAACCGCTGAGTTGTAGGGCATCACATGCACCTCTACGCCACGTTGGGCTAGTGAACGCGGTGTTGCTGATTTAATTCCTAGATCTAAAGCGGCAATAGTGAACCTCTTTTTACCTTCGGCGGGAACAATATAGGTTTCGGAGGTAGATACATCCTTAACCAAAAAAGCACCCGACATCGCTTCAGTTTTGCGAACCTCAACAACCATCTCTTCACGGCTCAGATCCAACCCCGAGAAAATTCCAACACGCATCGCTCCACGATCACGAAGATGTCTGGTGATTGCACGAGTGTCAACGCCTTGGATACCTATGATCCCTTGATTAATCAGCTCTGTTTCAAGATCGTTTTGTGCTCTCCAGTTAGAGGTCAGAGAGGATGGATTTCGAACGACAAAACCTGCAACCCATATCTTTGAGGATTCATTATCAAAGTTATTAACTCCAGTATTTCCGATATGTGGTGCGGTCATTACAACTATCTGCTTGTGATACGAGGGATCTGTGAGGGTTTCTTGATACCCAGTCATACCTGTTTGGAATACAGCTTCTCCAAATGTTTTTCCAACAGCAGCCCAAGATGTGCCTTCAAAGATCCTTCCATCATCCAGAACGAGGTAAGCATTTGCCATCACTTGCCTCCTTCACCTGAGATAACTCCACTTAGCAGAGTTGGTTTTCCTCTGAAAATTGTGTGCTCCACAAACCCTGGTAACTCCCGGCCATGGTATGGAGTATTCGATGAGTTAGACAGCAGTAAATCGCGGTCAACCCTCCATAATTTCGTTGGATTAATCACAACCAAGTTGGCATAACTTCCCTTTGCAATCCTTTGCCCTTGATTCTCATATCCACCAATGAGTGCTGGGGTGTGCGACATGCGATCTGCAACCTGTTGCCAACTCATCAAACCTGAGTCAACCATTGTCATTTGAACAATTGAAAGAGCGGTTTCAAGACCCACCATTCCAAAGGCCGCCTCTTGCCATTCACACTCTTTAGCCTCCAAGGGATGGGGAGCGTGATCAGTTGCGACAATGTCGATGGTTCCATCAGCTAGAGCCTGTCTCAAAGCATGCACATCTGACTCTGTTCTCAGTGGTGGGTTGACCTTATATACCGGGTCATACGATGAGGCTAAATCATCAGTCAGTAACAAGTGGTGCGGTGTGACCTCAGCGGTCACATTGATTCCTCGAGCCTTGGCCCATCGAATAATTTCTACACCACCTGCAGTAGTTAGATGACAGATGTGAAGTCGCGATTGCACATGATCTGCGAGTAAAACATCTCGAGCAATAATCGCTTCCTCTGCAACGGCAGGCCATCCCTTTAATCCTAAGCGTGCAGAGATCTCACCCTCATTCATCTGAGATCCAACTGTCATTCGAGGATCCTGCGCATGTTGTGCGATTACTCCCCCGAACTTTTTTATGTACTCAAGGGCTCTTCGCATGACAAGCGGATCAGAAACACAATTTCCGTCATCACTAAAAACACGTACACGTGCAACTGAATCAGCCATTGCGCCAATCTCAGAAAGTGTTACACCTTTGAGGCCTTGAGTTACCGCACCAATAGGAAAAACATCCAGCAGTCCAGCTTCCTGGCCAAGTCGGTACACCTGCTCTACTACTCCAGCGGTATCTGCAACTGGAGATGTGTTCGCCATGGCAGATAGCGCTGTAAATCCACCCTTGGCACCGGCTCTACTACCTGTCAAAACCGTTTCAGCATCTTCGCGACCAGGCTCTCGCAGATGTGTATGTAGATCAACCAAACCCGGAAGGATGACACAGCCTTTACCGTCAATACTCGTATGCGCCTGGCCCTTGTAAGTGCTGGATACATCAACGATGTACTCACCATCTATACAAATATCGGCGGTCGAACCATCTGGTAACTGTGCACCTTTAATAACTAGATCTATAGCGCTCACTTAATTTCCTCCAGCTTCCAAAGCTCCACCGGTCAAGAGAACGTACAAGATCGCCATTCGGACACTGACGCCATTAGTAACCTGTTCCGTAATCACGGAGCGAGAGCTATCAGCTACCTCTGCCGAGATTTCTAGTCCACGGTTCATTGGACCAGGGTGCATCACAATCGCACCCGGTTTCATCGATTTCATTCGATCAGAGTTCAGACCAAAGTATCGCGAGTACTCTCGAGCATTAGGAAAGTACATCTCGGTCATTCGCTCCTGTTGCACTCTTAACATCATCACAACATCTACAAAGGGAATAACCGAATCTAAATCATAGGAAATAGAGACCGGCCAACTTTCGACACCAACTGGTAACAGCGTTGGGGGTGCCACCAAAACTACCTTTGCACCAAGCTTTGAGAGCAACAAAATATTTGATCTAGCAACTCGCGAATGCAATACATCGCCAACAATTGCAACGCTAAGTCCTTCAAGGTCGCTTTTGCCTAGACCTAAATGTTTGCGGATAGTGAATGCATCTAATAAGGCTTGACTTGGATGTTCATGTGTTCCATCGCCAGCGTTTACAACACTTCCGGACATCCATTGAGAATCAGCCAGGCGTTGAGCCGCACCTGATGCGAAGTGGCGTATGACCACCGCATCTGCGCCCATAGCCTGCAAGGTCATGGCGGTATCTTTGAGCGACTCACCCTTGCTCACACTTGATCCCTTAGCGGAGAAGTTAATGACATCTGCAGATAATCTCTTTGCCGCAGCTTCAAATGAGATTCGAGTTCTGGTCGAATCCTCTGCAAAGAGATTAACAATCGTCCTGCCGCGCAAGGTTGGTAGCTTTTTAACAGCTCCATCGCTGACCCTTGCCAGTTCATTAGCGGTATCTAAAATTGAGATCGCTTCTGCTTTGGAAAAATCTGCAATGGATAAGAGATGGCGCATTAGCCCGCCTCCCCTTCGATACTTACTTCATCTCGACCATCTATCTCACTGAGCAAAACTCGTACCGATTGGGATTTGGAGGTCGGCAGGTTTTTTCCTACAAAATCCGCCTTAATGGGAAGCTCCCTGTGACCTCGATCTACAAGTGCGGCTAGTTGGACAGTTCGTGGGCGACCGATCTCACCCAGTGCATCTAGCGCCGATCTAATTGTTCGGCCCGAGAATAAAACATCATCCACCAAGATCACATCGCAATTTTCAACTCCACTCGGTGGAATTGTGGTCGGCATAATCGCTTTAGGTGCGCGCAATCTCAGATCATCACGAAATAAGGTGATGTCCAAGGTTCCACACGAGATTTCAACGCCTTCAATCTCAGAGATGATTGAAGCGATCCGTTGTGCAAGATGGGCACCACGTGTCGGAATTCCTAAGAGAACAATGGATGATGCGCCTTGATTCTTCTCAAGGATCTCGTGGGATATACGGGTCAATGCACGTTTAATGTCAGGTGCAGACAGGGCTACGCTCATGTAAATCTCCTTTCCCACCTCTCAGGATGGGTCGTTAAAGGATGCAGGCGCGATAATAGCACCGAATCGCAGGGGCTGTGGATATCAAAAAGTAGATGTCCGCTCCCCCCTTATGGTCGCTCCATGAGCATTGATACAGAGCTAGATACCCTTCACAACAGACTTCGCCAGATCCGTGAATCACAAGGGCTAACCCTTCAGCAGGTTTCCGCCCGCAGCAAAGGCCAAATCTCGGCGATTGCCCTTGGCTCCTATGAACGAGGTGATCGTTCCATAAGTGCACGCAAGATTTTGCAGATCGCACAGCTATACAACATACCCGTCACTGAACTCTTTACACCCGCTGAAAAAACCTTGCAGACAGGTCGGGTAGTAATCGATCTTCGAAAGCTCACCCAGACTGAGGATCCAATAGGAAAACAACTTTTAATAGTGCTGAAGCGGATTGTCGCGATGCGACGAGATTGGAATGGCGAGGTAATCTCACTTCGAGAGGGTGATATTTCAAACCTTCAGACCTTTGCCCATTTTTCTACAGCAGAACTATCTCTGGCGTTAGAGCGATTTACTCTTACTAAATTGAAATAGTGTCCTTGATGCTTGCGATACGTCCTAAAACACCATGAATATACTTTGATGACTCATCGCTCGAAAGCTCCTTTGCAAGTACTAGTGCTTCATCTATCGCAACACTCATAGGAACATCGGTCGACCACAAGATCTCGTAGATTCCAAGACGCAAAATGTTTCGATCTACAGCTGGCAGACGATCCATATCCCAGCCTTGAGCATAGGTTGTAATCAACTCATCGATCTTTCGCCGATTATCAGATATCCCTGTCACTAACTCCTTCGTGTATTCACGGATTGGACGGGCATCTGGACCCTCCACCGGAATATCGCGTGAGGCTAAGGTCTCGACAAGATTTGTTCCCCGAATATCGGTCTCATACAGAAGATCTAGCGCTTGTTTGCGCGCCTTGCTACGTGCCGACACTAGTTAGCGCGACCCTGGTAAGACCCGTCGCGAGTATCTACAAGAACAATCTCATCCTGTTTGATGAAGAGAGGTACCTGAATCTCAATACCTGTTTCAACGGTAGCGGGCTTAGTTCCACCGGAAGAACGATCTCCCTGAATTCCAGGCTCTGTGTAGGTAACCTTCAATGGAACAGAGGCTGCCAATTCAATGTACAAGGGGTTGCCTTCATTGACCGCAACAATCGCTTCAGTGTTTTCAAGCATGTAATTAGCGGCATCGCCCACAGTGGCGGCGCTGATTGTCATCTGGTCATATGTCTTGGTATCCATGAATACAAAGTCATCGCCCTCTTTGTAAAGATACTGCATCTCTCGCTTCTCAAGGATCGCAACATCGACCTTGACTCCGGCGTTATAAGTACGATCAACAACCTTGCCACTAAGAACTGATTTTAGCTTTGTGCGTACAAATGCTGGTCCCTTGCCAGGCTTAACATGTTGGAACTCAACTACCGTCCACAACTGGCCTTCAATATCCAAGGTCATTCCATTTTTCAAATCATTTGTAGTTGCCACAGCTAATTCACCCGCTCTTGTCGCTAGTCATCTTAATTACGAAGGTCTAAGGATACCTGCTCGATGGGTGTGCTCTGTTACTTCGAGAGAAGGTTAGCCATAGCAATGATGGCTAAAACATAGGAATTTGGACCAAAACCACCAATTGTTCCATTGGCCACACCTGAAATCACGGAGGTGTGACGAAACTCTTCACGACTGAGTGGGTTGGATAAATGGACTTCAATTAATGGCTTCTTTACCAGTTCGGCTGCATCACGAATTGCATATGAGTAATGGGTAAAGGCAGCTGGGTTAATAATCACCGGAAGATTGTTGTCAGCTGCCTCATGCAACCAACCAATAATCGTAGCTTCATCATCACTTTGGCGAACATCAGCTTCAAAGCCATGCTGTGTTGCAGCGATACCGATCATTGATTTCAGTTCGGCGTAATTGAGATCTCCATAAATAGAAGAGTCACGTATATCCAAACGTGAAAGATTCGGACCGTTGATAACCAGAATCTTCATGAGGAGATTCTCTCATAGGCCGCATCTAGCTCGGCGGAGGTTAGATCATCTAAACGCAGGGTTGATCCAATGCCCTCGAGGACCACAAACCTCATTGTGTTTCCTCTGACCTTTTTATCGAGGGCGAGCAAGGGCGCTAACTTTTGCCAGGCGGATCTTTCAAAGGTAATGGGTAGTTGATATCGCGTCAGGAGATCTCTGTGCAACTGCAAAGTCTGTGAATCAATCGCTCCACGAGCAAAGGCGATCTCGGCGACAAAGACCATTCCGATCGCTACCGCTTCTCCATGACGCATCTGATACTTGGAGTACTTTTCAATCGCATGACCCAAGGTATGCCCATAATTAAGTGCTTCACGAGCAAAGCTCTCCTTAAAATCAGCCGATACCACAGCTGCTTTTACCCTCACCGCACGAGTAACTAAATCCAGAAGTGATGCCTGATCAGACAGAAGTGTTTCTGCTGTGCACTTTTGCGAGACCCTAAGAATCTCGGGATCAGCTATAAAGCCACACTTAATCACCTCAGCCATGCCCGCAGAAATATCTCGCAGAGACAGAGAGTTCAAGAAATTAAGATCTATCAGTACCGACTCAGGTGAATGGAAGGAGCCAATAAGATTTTTTCCATAATCGGAGTTGATACCTGTTTTACCACCCACTGACGCATCGACCATACCCGCCAGTGATGTCGGAACCGCGATCCAATCAATACCTCGAAGCCAGGTTGCCGCTGCAAAACCGGCGCAATCGGTAACCGCTCCCCCACCAATTCCTACAATGAGATCTGAACGGGTAAAACCCGCAGCACCTAGCCAATTCCAAAGATTAAGCAGGGTGCTTGAACTCTTCCCCTCTTCACCATCTGGCACCTCAAAAAGGTGAAGTTCACAATCAAGGTTTTTGAGAGGTGTCAAATCTGGTGAGAAGTTTGTAGAGACAATAACCGCCACACGAGTTCGGTTTTTGATCCGCTCGATCAAAGTTGAGCTCCAATTGCAACCGATCGCAACCTCGTAATCTCGCTCAGCGGAGACTTTCACCGTATTCATCGCAGCTTCAATTCAATATCAGAGATGATCTGCTCCACACTCATGTCATCTACCTTAACGCTCAGATCTGCTAGATCTTCGTAGATAGGCCGACGCTTATCACTCAGAGACTGCCATTGTGCTCGTGGGTTCCCTAAAAGCAAAGGGCGGTCTCGATTAAAACCAACACGTGGAGCCGCCGTTGCTAAAGAAACATCAAGGAAGATTACCGTTGAATCAGATGAACGTATCTCTTGTTGAGCCTGCTCAGAGACGGGAGCTCCTCCACCTAAACTAATGATGACATTGTCCATTGCAAGTACCGTTATCAGAGTTTCCAATTCAAGAGCGCGAAAATGAGGCTCGCCATCTACTACAAAGATATCGGTAATCTCCTTGCCTTCGCGCTGCTCGATCAGAAGATCGGTATCTACAAACTTCATATTAAGTTTGTGAGCCAACGCAGCACCTACCGTGCTTTTGCCCGATCCAGGTGGACCTATAAGCACAATACGGTTCATCTTTCTGCTTACTTAAAGTTCAGGTTAGCTATATACGATTCAAAATTTCGACGTGTTTCAGTGACAGAATCCCCACCAAACTTCTCAAGAACAGCTTGCGCTAGAACAAGAGCAACCATTGCTTCAGCAACTACACCAGCAGCTGGTACGGCGCACACATCTGATCGCTGATTAATAGCCTTTGCCGCTTCACCAGTAGCTACATCGATGGTGTCCAAAGCTTTAGGAACGGTTGAGATAGGTTTCATCGCTGCTCGAACACGCAAAATTTCACCATTAGACATTCCACCCTCAGTTCCACCAGCCCTGTCGCTTCGTCTAACAATCTCTCCCTTGGAGTTCTTCTCAATCTCATCATGAGCAACGGAGCCTCTACGGGCAGCGGTTTGAAAACCATCACCAATCTCTACCCCTTTTATCGCTTGAATTCCCATAACCGCACCTGCAAGTTGTGAATCCAGTCGGCGATCCCAATGAACATGGGAACCAAGGCCAGGTGGCATGTTGAATGCAAGCACCTCAACAACACCACCCAATGTGTCTCCATCGCGATGTGCCTTTTCAATCTCGGCGATCATCGCTTCACTTGTTGCAGAATCAGCGCAACGAACAGGATCTGCATCAATACTCTTCATATCTCCAGCTTGTGGAAGTTGCGTTCCTTCGGGTACCCGCACCGCACCGATTGAGAGAACATGACTTAAAATTGTTATTCCAACACTTTGCTCCAAGAAGCTTCGTGCAACCGCTCCTAGTGCAACACGTGCCGCTGTTTCACGCGCACTGGCTCTTTCAAGAATTGGGCGAGCATCATCAAAGTTATATTTCTGCATACCGACCAGATCTGCATGGCCAGGTCGAGGACGTGTTAAGGGTGCGTTTCTGCCAAGATCCTTAATCTCATCTTCCGCAACAGGATCTGCCGACATAACCTTTTCCCACTTAGGCCATTCAGAGTTACCCACTTGAATTGCAATAGGTCCACCCTGCGTAAGACCTAGACGAACACCGCCAAGGATTGTGACCTTGTCAGCTTCAAAGTTTTGCCGAGCGCCGCGACCGACGCCAAGGCGACGTCTTGCTAGGTGGTAATCAATATCAGCGGTTGTGATCGAGACTGAGGCGGGAATACCTTCAACAATTGCACTCAGGGCCTGGCCATGAGACTCACCTGCTGTTAACCAACGCATGTGCCTATTGTGGCAGATGTACCCACTAACTCGTCGCCAAATAAAGAGCCAAAGCGAGAAAAATGCTGGGTGCTAGAGGAATACTCTTCGCAAGCTTTCGATTCTTTAATCCGCTAGCCATAATATGGAGCGCTGCGATCGATAGCAAATATCCAAAAAGCTCCACCAATGACAGATCCGTGGATATGTTCAGATAAACAACTATGAGGGCTAGAAGTTTTACATCTCCCATTCCCATTCCACACAGATGCAGTACCGCTAGAAAAGCTGCGCTCATCAATAATCGTTGAATCGACCCAAAACCATTCATTACTAGGACAGGGGTCAGAGCAATAGCTAGTAAAGAAAGGTAAATATTAGGAATCTTGTGATATCGAAGATCTGCTAACGAGATCGGAACCGATGCAAGAAAGAACAAAAACAACACCGAGAAAGGTTAGGAGAATCCCCCACCTTGATTTTTAAGGTTGTGGATTAACTCAGCTGCTTCAACGCCGCATTTCGCATGAGTTGGTACATCTCAGAGCGATTGAGGGGCAGTTGGGCAAAGATTTCTACTTGTGAGATGGCTTGATGAATCAAAAGATCTAAGCCATCAATCACAACAGCTCCACTCTTTGACCAGGTATCTGAAATAAGGGTCGGCCAAGGATGGTACAAAACCTCAAACAAAACCCCTTGCGGCGAGCTGATTGAGGGCTGGAAAAAATCTGCAACCTTTACTGGAGTCGTATTGATAACTAGATCAGCTGAGTTTATCTGATCATGCAGCTCCCAATCTAAATATGTTATCTCTCGTTCTGCTGCAAGATCCATCTGGCTTTGACGATCGGGGTTGCGATGAATCACCTCAATACCTTTAGCTATGGAAGATACAGCTGCTACCGCTGCACGAGCTGTAGCGCCTGAACCAATAATCAGACATGAATCAATTTCACTCAGTCCACTTCCTAACAAGGAGTACTTAAAACCTTCAACATCTGTGCTTGTCAGATTCCATCTGCCATTTACCTTATGCAAGGTATTTCCACCTGAAATCCTCTGTGCAATTTTTGATCTCACCTCAGCAACAACTAGCGCCGCCTCTTTCAAAGGCATCGTTAGCGAGAAAGCGCTCTTGTCACAATCCTGCAAAAAAGTGGCCAGCTCCCCCGCTCTCACTTCGATAGCCTCGTAATGTGCCTCAATGCCCAAATGCTCATAGGCAATTGAGTGCAACAAGGGACTTAAGGAGTGGTTGATCGGCGAACCTAAGACAGCTGCATTTATCATTCAAATGCACCAGCCTTTCGATTTTTGATGTAAATAGCTTTCCATGTATTGAACTGCTCAAAATTGGAGGTAAATCGGGTATCACCCGGTGCAACGGTAATGAAGTACAACCAATCCCCCTCTACTGGATTTAAGGCAGCCTCCATCGCTGCACTTCCGGGGCTTCCGATTGGACCAGGTGGAACTCCATATCGAAGGTATGTGTTGTATGGTGATTTCAGCTTTGTTGAATCACGGCTAAGGAAAATATCTCCGCGAACCTTCATGATGTAATGAACAGTTGAATCCATCTGCAAGGGCATACCTATCGCTAATCTGTTGTAAATAACCCGCGATACCTTTGCGAAGTCAGAAATATCTCCCTCGGCCTGGACAATCGATGCGATTGTCAACAACGCAAGTGCTGAGTACTTCCCCTTACCTTCCAGTAATTCCAGCGCAATTGGTTCTCTCATGAAGCGATCAATCATCTCCTGCGCTGCAGATAACGCGCTTGTTCCTTCAACAAAGGAGTACTGAGCCGGAAAGAGCAACCCCTCGCTGTCGGTAAATCCTTTCGGCAGTTTGAGGCGAGAAAACGCTGTCTGTATTTCACGCTCCGAGAATCCATATAACTTTAAGGATCTCTGAATCTCAACTTTGCGAGCACCCTCATTGACCTTAACCAGCTTTGGTATCCGTTCTGGATCTAATAACTGCTCTAAGGCTTGCTGTGCTGAAATCTTAACTGTGAGTCGATGTCCACCTGGTGCAATTTTTTGCGAACGAGAATCAGCGACAGCAACGCCAAAAAAAGCCTGCGAGGACTTAATGACACCGGCATCAAAGAGAATTTCTGCAATTTCAGAGCCAGTAGCACCGGTTGGAACTTCAATGACCTTTTCCTGCAATCCCTGCACTGAAACCACTCTGGGATAATCTGCAACTGAGGAGCTTTGAGTTCTGATAAGAAAAAGGGACAGGGTAAAGAGAAAGATGAGGATCCCGGCTCCAACTAATCTTTTCAATGCAATCATGATCGGCTCTTTTGTAGTTCAATGCCAAACTCAAGAATTGCGATAGCCGCAGCTATATCAATGCTCTCCTTAGACTCTTTGGCATTCTTTCCCGACTCCCGTAAATTTCGAGCAGCGCTAACGGTTGACATACGCTCATCAACCATCACAACTTCTAGATCTGTAACTGTTCGAAGCTGCTGAGCGAAGGAAAGGGCTTTCTCAGATGCCTGACCATCTTTGCCGCTCAAGAGCGCGGGGTTACCTACAAAGAGCTGAACCGGTTCTATCTCATTGATCAGCTCTAAGATCTGCGCTAAAAGTTTTTTGTCTGTGGCTTTTAAGGTTGTTAGCGGTGAACAAAGAATGGAATCAGGATCGCTTACCGCGACTCCGATACGGACATCTCCATAATCAAAGGCGATACGGCGTCCTCGTTGCATCATCTACCCCAGTAGAGATTGCGAGATAGCAGCAATCGCCTCCGAAGCCTTTGCTGGATTGGTGCCACCACCCTGCGCGAAATCATCCTTACCGCCGCCGCCACCACCCAGTACCGTTGAACCAATCTTGACTAAGGCTCCAGCCTTAACACCTGCAGAACGCGCCTCATCACTTACCGCAACTACAAGAACTGGCTTTCCATCATTGCTGCTCACTAGGGCCACCACACTCTTACTATTATGTCCACGCAAATCAATCGCGATCTTTCGTAGATCATCGCCCGAGACGCCATCGGCCATCACAGAGCCAATAAAGGTAACGCCGTTTACAACAGCGGCTGATTTAGCTAAATCACCAACCTGTGACAAGGCTTGAGCAGATCTAACAGCTGCCAGCTCCTTTTCGATCTCCTTCATCTTGTTGAGCAGATCTGAGATACGTTCTGGAAGCTCCTCTGTACGGGAACCTTTTATTAATTCGGTAAGTGAGTTAAGCAAAATATGTTCGCGAGCTAGGAATCGATAGGCATCAACACCAACGAGGGCTTCTACACGTCGAACCCCAGCACCGATTGATGATTCACCCAAAAGCTTTACAACACCTAATTGACCTGAACGTGAAACATGGGTACCACCGCATAGCTCGCGTGCCCAATCTCCAACACTTACAACACGGACAACATCTCCGTACTTCTCTCCAAATAAGGCCATCGCCCCAATCTCTTTAGCCTGCGCCTGGGACATGCTTTCTGCGGTTACCTCTAAATTATCTAGTAGCAATGTGTTGACGCGTGATTCAACATCGTTAAGAATCGAAGCTGAAACAGCACCTGTCGATGGAAAATCAAAACGAAATCTGCCGGGTGAGTTTTCAGAGCCTGCCTGTGTTGCAGTCTCCCCAAGAATTTCACGGAAGGCTTTGTGAACCATATGTGTTGCGGTGTGAGCACGCGAGATCGCTGCGCGTCTTTCCCCATCGATCTCAGCTAAAGCATCGGCTCCAACTTCGACACTTCCATTAAGAACTCTGCCTCTGTGTACAGAAACTCCTGGAACTGGTGATTGAACATCCTCAATCTCAACAACGGCGCCATTGCTCAAGATGATACGACCACCATCTGCTAACTGACCACCACCTTCAGCATAAAACGGGGTGCGGTTAAGGATGATCTCTACATCATCGCCTTCTGATGCGGAGGAGGTTGAAACACCATCGACCAAAACCCCTGTTAAGGATGATTCGGAGCTTAAATGGGTATAGCCAAGAAACTCAGTTTTTCCACTCTTGTCTGCAATTGCGCGATACACCGATACATCTGTGTGACCAGATTTTTTCGCCTTAGCATCAGCCTTGGCCCGATCCTTTTGCTCCTTCATCAAGCGACGGAATCCATCCTCATCGACGCTTAGACCTTCTTCACTTGCCATCTCCAGAGTTAAATCAAATGGGAAGCCATAGGTGTCATGAAGTTTGAAAACCTCTTCACCTGGTAGTACTGAACTCTTACTCTTTTTCAAGGCGGTAGATGCAATATCAAAGATTTGGGTTCCACTCTTGAGCGTTTGCAAGAAGCTCTCCTCCTCCGAAACACTGACCGACAAAATTCTCTTCTTATCCGATGAGAGTTCCGGGTACTGCGGGGCCATCGCGCCTATTGCTGCGACTGTAAGTTCAGACATAATCGGATCCATAGATCCTAAAAGGCGCATATTACGAATAGTCCGTCGCATCATTCGACGTAGAACATATCCTCGACCTTCATTGCCGGGTGTAACTCCATCACCAATTAACATCGCAGATGTTCGAGCATGATCTGCAATAACACGCAGTGATATGTCAGATTTTTCTGAGGAGCCGTATTTAACGCCGGTCAACTCAGAGGCACGATTGAGGATTTGTATCGTTGTGTCGATCTCATAGATATTCTCAACACCTTGCAGTAAGGCGGCTGTACGTTCCAGACCAAGACCGGTATCAATACTTTTTGCTGGAAGCTCTCCAAGGATTGGGTATCCATCTTTACCGCCACCTGCACCACGTTCATTCTGCATGAAAACCAGGTTCCACACTTCAAGGTAACGATTCTCATCTGCGATTGGGCCACCCTCAGCACCATATGCGGGGCCACGATCAAAGTAGATCTCAGAACATGGACCGCACGGTCCAGGTACACCCATTGACCAAAAGTTATCGGCCATATCTCGTCGCTGAATACGCTCCTTGGGAACACCAATCTGCTTGTGCCAAATATCAGCGGCTTCATCATCATCCAAGTAAACGGTCACCCATAGTTTTTCTTCAGGGAAACCATAGCCACCATCTGAAATTGGTCGAGTAAGTAACTCCCAAGCAAGGGCGATCGCACCCTCCTTAAAGTAATCACCAAAGGAGAAGTTTCCACACATTTGGAAAAATGATGCATGCCGAGTCGTTTTTCCAACCTCATCGATATCCAAGGTACGGACGCACTTTTGGACAGATGTTGCGCGTTTATACGGAGGCGTTATCTCACCGAGAAAGTAAGGTTTAAATGGAACCATGCCAGCGTTAACCAAGAGAAGGTTTGGATCATCTGCGATCAATGAAGCAGAAGGAACAACTGTGTGAGTTAGCCCTTGACGGTTGTCAGATTCAAAAAAGCGCAGCCAGCGCGAACGGATCTCGGCGGATTCCACTAGTAAGGATCACTCAGCCTTCTTCTTCTTTTTAGCACGACCCTTGTTCATCTGTGCCGCTGAAAGAAGTGCGCCAGCAACCTTTACCGCAGAACCATTTTTATTCATGAAACCCTGAGTTGCCTCACTTACCTTTTCAGACATCTCTTCAATATTTTTGCTCACACGATTAATGCTATGAAGTGGGCCATTGACCAAGGTAACCGTGGTGTGAACCTCATCGATCAGTGGGGCGGTCTCTTCGGTCAAGGTTTTCAAGGACGCTCTCGCCTCATCGACAAGACGTCCGAAACGAACAACCACGTAAGCGATCGCGATCGCTATTACGGCAAGAGATGATGCCGCGATTATTGTTGCAATTCCACCTGGACCCATGTTGTTAGCCTACCTGAACCATTAACTCTCTTGCGGGTTTTTAGGCTGTGGAACCCAATCAATTCCGCTCTCTTTACGTTGAGCGGGGGTAATCGGAGTTGGAGCACCAGTCAACGGATCTCCTCCACTTGCAGTCTTTGGGAAGGCGATAACTTCGCGAATCGAATCCGACCCCGTTAACAATGCGCACACGCGATCAAGTCCTAATGCGATTCCACCATGTGGAGGTGGCCCGTAATTGAAGGCCTCTAATAAAAAGCCAAACTTGCTTGTAGCTTCCTCATCACTTAATCCAATAACTGAAAAAACATCCTTTTGAATTGTGCGATCGTGGATACGGATTGATCCACCACCTAGCTCTGTTCCGTTAAGAACGATGTCATAGGCATACGCCAAAGCAGATGCTGGATCTGATTTAAAGGTAGAGGCGAACTCAGGTTTTGGTCCGGTAAATGGATGGTGAACCGCGGTCCAACCTCCATCCTCGGTAGGTTCAAACATAGGTGCATCGACAACCCAGAGAAACTCCCACTTGCCATCAGGAATCAAATTGCAACGCTTTCCGATCTCTAAACGAACCGCGCCCAAAAGATTGAGTGAGGCGGTGCGTTCTCCCGCTGCAAAGAAGATTGCATCTCCTAGCTTGGCTCCTGTTGCAGCGACAATCCCAGCGGTCTCCGTTTCGGAGATATTTTTTGAGACAGGCCCGCCAAGAGTTCCATCCTCATTGACCAGAATGTATGCAAGACCCTTTGCCCCTCGCGCCTTAGCCCAGTCTTGCCATGCATCCAGTTCGCGACGGGCCGATGCGGCACCGCCCGGCATAACTACAGCACCGACATATGGAGCCTGAAAGACTCGAAATGGAGTTTGCGCAAAGAAAGTGGTGAGATCAACTAATCTATTTCCAAAACGCAGATCAGGTTTATCGGATCCATAATCTTTCATCGCATCGGCGTAGGTCATGCGCATCAAAGGAAGAGGAATATCGTAATTCACCGCTTCCTTCCAAACCCGAGCTACGATCTTTTCAGCTACAGCCAAAATATCCTCTTGGTCAATAAAGGACATCTCAATATCTAATTGTGTGAACTCTGGTTGGCGATCTGCACGAAAATCCTCATCTCGAAAGCAGCGCGCGATTTGATAGTACTTTTCCATTCCTGCAACCATCAGTAACTGCTTAAATAGCTGCGGTGATTGAGGTAGTGCGTACCAAGATCCTGGCTGCAAACGAACCGGCACTAAAAAGTCGCGCGCACCCTCTGGAGTTGATCGAGTCAGGTATGGAGTTTCAATCTCGAGGAACTTTTCATCCTCCATCACACGACGGATCGTCGAAGTTACCTTTGAGCGAAGACGAAGATTGTGAGCAGGCTTTTCACGTCGCAGATCTAGATAGCGATAGCGAAGCCGAACATCTTCATTAATATCGGTGTCATCACCACTATCAACTGGAAATGGAAGTGGCGCTGCCTCTGAGAGAACTACGACCGTGTCTGCCATGACCTCGATCGCACCCGTTGCAATACTTGTATTTTCATTACCTTCGGGACGAGCGACAACTTCTCCGGTAATTAGTAGGCACCATTCAGCACGCAGAGAACCTGCGACCTTTTCATCTCTAATAACCACCTGAACAGATCCTGATGCATCCCGAAGATCGATGAAAGCTACGCCGCCATGATCTCGGCGGCGAGAAACCCAACCCGCCAGTGTGACAATTTGACCGGCATCTGATTGACGCAGGGATCCAGCTTCATGTGAACGCAACATTTTTTCCTAATCCTACTTTTCGAGTGCTTCGAGCAATGATTCAATCTTAACTGAGGTTGAGCCACCTGATTTCATCTCTTTCAACTCAACGGTGCCACTGGAGATCTCGGAATCACCAAGAACGATCACATATGTAGCGCCACTCTTATCGGCGCCCTTCATGGCCCCTTTGAGCGCTCGATCACCAAAGGCTATTTCGACCCGCTTTCCTTTGGCACGAAGATCACTTGCAATAGTAAGAGCTTGCAGCTTTGCGCCATCTCCTAATGGAATGATAAAAAGATCGGAGACAAAGGCTTCCTCGCCGGTAACACCTTCAGCTTCCGCAGCCAGCAAGGCACGATCTACGCCAAGTCCAAAACCAATACCGGAGAGAGATTGTCCGCCCAACTGTTCCATTAATCCGTCGTAACGTCCCCCGCCACCGATACCAGATTGCGCACCCAGCAGCTCATGGACAAACTCAAAGGTCGTGCCTGTGTAGTAATCCAAGCCACGAACCATGCGTGGATTGAGGGTGTATGAAATGCCAAGTGCATCCAAATACTTAGTGACAGTGTCAAAGTGCTGACGTGATGCATCGCTGAGATAATTTGCTAGCAGAGGTGCATCAGCCATCGCCTTTATCATCTCTTCACGTTTATCATCAAATAACCGTAAAGGATTTATCGCCGCTCGCGCCGCGGTAGCCTCATCTAACTTAAGGGTAGAAATAAACTTCACAAGATCTACTTTGTGCGCCGCTCTTGATTGAGCATCTCCTAACGAGGTCAGCTCTAATCGATACCTTTTTAAACCAAGAGCCTTAAAACCAGCATCTGCAACTGCAATTACCTCTGCATCGATCGCTGGATCATCCAACCCGATCGCTTCAATTCCTACCTGATAAAACTGACGGTATCTACCTGCCTGCGGGCGCTCTGCGCGGAAAAATTGACCTGAGTACCAAACCTTTACAGGAAGTTGCCCACGATCCAATCCATGTTCAATAACCGCTCGCATCACACCAGCTGTTCCTTCGGGACGCAATGTTATTGAACGACCACCTCTGTCCTCAAAGGTGTACATCTCCTTTGATACAACATCGGTAGATTCTCCGACACCGCGCTTGAATAACTCCGTATCTTCAAAGACGGGAAGTTCAATCAACTGGTACCCGGCTCTGCTTGCTGGTGCGATTAAACATTCGCGTACAAATTCAAATGCGCTAGAACGTGGAGGTGTGTACTCGCTAACTCCCTTAGGCGCTGAGATCTTCTGCGCAGCCATCAGTAACGACCTACCAAACTCTTTAGATATGGATTGTTTTTCTTCTCATGAGCCATAGTTGTTTCGGGACCATGTCCTGGTAAAACTCGAAGATGATCAGATAGTGGCACAACCTTTTTTCGCAAGGTCTCCTCCATATCCTTAGCTGACCCGGTCGGTAAATCTGTGCGACCAATAGAACCAGAAAAGAGAACATCCCCGCTTATCAATACTTCATCGGATACCTCAAAGATTAAAGAGCCACGGGTATGGCCAGGTGCGTGGGTTGCTTTAAAGGAAAGGCCCACTAAATCAAGGAGATCTCCATTGCGAAGTTCTCGTACCTCGGCTGGTTCAACAAATTTCATTCCAGAAAGGGTTGCGTTGAACTCAGCCCCATGAAGTTTTTCAGGTGATGCAAGAAATGCACGATCTTCACTGTGAATATAAGCGGGTATGGAGTAACCATCAGCTATCGGCTGGATGGAAAAGGTGTGATCTAAATGTCCATGTGTTGCGATGATCGCAAACGGTTTGAGATTGTGGCGCTGAAGGATCTCCTGCAACTGGCCACTCACATCTGGCATACCGGGGTCGATGACAACGCACTCGCTGCCTGGGCCAGGAGCCAGGACCCAGCAGTTGGTGGCAAACATGGGAGCGGCAAAGGAGTCGATTAACAAAGCCTCCACCCCCTCATTCACGCTCAATTAGGGTGCGATTGACGCTCACACCATGAGACAGGGTACCTTTTGCTCTACCAATCCACACTCGACCCACGCTTAGAGGGTGCAAATCTTCTAAGCATCGCACCCACCACATAGCGAGCCTTGCACAAAGGTAACGCGCTGAAAGGATCACTCTCATGACAGATATGAATTTCCCACACCAGGCTAGCGCTGCAAGTGCGTTAATCGGAGATCCTTCAGCCTTTGGTCGAGTTGCAGAGGATGGAACTGTTTTTGTTCGCACCTCAAGCGGTGAGAAAGCGGTTGGTTCATATCCGGGAAAGAGTGCAGAAGAGGCACTTGCATACTTTGTTCGCAAATTTGAGCTGCTAGCCGCCGAGGTTGCGCTACTTGCTGCACGTATTCAAAGTGGCGCGATGGTTCCTTCAGATGCATATACCGCAGTTAAAAAACTGCGCGATCAGGTAAAAGAGCTCAATGGTGTTGGTGATCTTGATGCCTTAGCCGCCTCTGTAGAACAGATTGAGCCGCTCATCGAAGGACATCGCGAGGCGTATGAGGCCAAGAAGGCGGCGGAGAACGCTGCAAAGGCGGCTCGTCGTGAACAGATCCTTGTCGAAAAAGAAAAGATCGTTGCTGAGGCTGAAAGCCTTGCACTCTCTGAAAGTTGGAAAAGCACCGGAGATCGCTTAAAGGTTTTGCTGGATGAGTGGAAGGCAGCACCTCGTTTAGAGAAGAAGACTGATGCAGATCTCTGGAAGAGATTCTCTTCCTCCCGTAACAAGTTTGATAAACGCCGCCGTACCCACTTTGCCGCTCTCGAAGCAACACAATCTGTTGTCTCTGATGCAAAGAAAAAGATTGTAGAAGAGGCGGAAAAGTTAGCAACATCAACTGAGTGGGTGCCAACGGCTAAGCGATTCAAGGCGCTCATGGATCAGTGGAAGGCCGCCGGTCGCGGTAAGAAAAGTGATGATGCAAAGTTATGGGGACGTTTCAAAGCCGCCCAAGATCAATTCTTTACTGCTAAAAACGCTGATTTAGAAAAGCGCGATACAACCATGGCCGCCAATCTGGCCAAGCGTGAAGAGCTTCTTCCTTTAATTGAGGCCCTCGTTCCCATTTCAGATGTAAAGCAGGCGCGTAAAGTTCTCAATGAGCATCTTCGTGTCTGGGAAAAGATCGGGATGACCCATCGTGATAAGCGAGCGGCATTGGATGCACGTGTTGCCGCGGTTGAGTCAGCGGTAAAAGAGGCCGAGGCTGAGATTTGGCGCAAGACAGATCCAGCCGCCAAAAAGCGTGCCCAAGAGGTGGTTGCACAGTTAACTGAATCAATCGCCAACTATGAGAAGGCTGCTGCAAAGTTTGCTGCAAGTGGAAACACAAAGAAGGCAACCGAGGCCGCTGAATCTGCAACCGCACGTAAGGTGTGGCTAGCAGAGGCTGAAAAGGGACTTGCAGAGTTCAACTAGGGCCGAACTAATAATTACTAGCTACTAATTATTAGTAGTTCTGTAAACATCGTAGACACCTTCAATACCTCGGACCGCAGCCAACACCGCATCTAAATGGGTGGCATCTGCCATCTCAAAGGTAAATCGTGAAAAGGCGGTGCGATCCTTTGAGGTGCTAACAGCTGCGCTCAAGATATTTACATGCTGGTCAGACAAGGTACGGGTTACATCTGCCAGCAAGGATGCCCGATCGAGCGCTTCTACTTGGATATTGACCAAGAAGATTGATGCAGCGCCCAATCTCCACTTCACACTAACAACACGATCGGTTTGATGCTTCTGTAGATCAGAGGCGTTGGTGCAATCTGAACGGTGGATTGATACCCCGCTGCCCTTAGTTATAAACCCCATGATCGCATCGCCCGGAACTGGTGTACAACAACGTGCAAGTTTTACGAGAACATCATCGGTTCCCTCTACATCAACAGCGTTGCTAGATCGCCTTGTAGTAGGAGCACGATTAGGAAAAACCTCCATCGTTGGCTCTGGGTGTGAATCCTCCGCACCCATCGATGCGACCAGTTTGTCAATGATCGATGCCGCAGAAACATGTCCATCTCCAACAGCTGAATACAGTCCGTCGATATCTGAGTATCGGAGATCATGGGCTAACTCAAGAAGAGAGTGTCCTGCAAAGATTTTTTGCAGAGGTAAGCCAGCTTTTCGCATCTGTCGTGCAATAGATTCTCGTCCGGCATCGATAGCCTCTTCGCGACGCTCCTTGCTAAACCAGGCTTTAATTTTGGAGCGAGCTCTAGGACTTTTTACAAAGTTGAGCCAATCTCGACTGGGGCCGGCAGCTTCGCTCTTATTGGTAACAATTTCGACAACATCCCCATTATTCAGACGTGACTCAAGAGGAACCAGTCGACCATTTACCTTTGCGCCCGCGCACCTAAGACCAACATCTGTGTGGACTGAAAATGCGAAGTCCACAGGTGTGGATCCCCCAGGCAAAGCAACAACACTGCCCTTGGGAGTAAAGACAAATACTTCTGGGGAGCCTAAATCAAAACGTAGCGCTTCAAGGAACTCAGATGGATCCTCAGTCTCTTTCTGCCACTCATGAAGCTGGCGCAGCCATAACATTTCTGGAGATGATTCATTGTTCTCAGCCCCTTGTTTGTACTTCCAGTGCGCAGCGATACCAAACTCTGCGCGAGCGTGCATATCGTAGGTGCGAATCTGAATCTCAATCGCTTTACCTGTAGGGCCAATAACTGTTGTGTGTAATGACTGGTACAGATTGAACTTTGGCATTGCGATGTAATCCTTAAAACGCCCCGGAACAGGACTCCATCGTGCATGGATAGAGCCCAGTACCGCATAACAATCGCGAACATCATTTACCAAGACTCGGATACCGACTAAATCATAGATCTCATTGAATTCACGACCTCGCACAACCATCTTTTGGTACACCGAGAAGAAGTGCTTTTTTCGGCCGGTGACCGTTGAATCAATACTGTCTCGAGCTAAATCCTCCTTCACCAACGCGATAACTTCTGCACTTAACTTGTCGCGTGATGGTGAGCGCTCTGCCACCAACCTGGAAATCTCTTCAAACTTCTTAGGCTCTAATACCTCAAATGAGAGATCCTCTAACTCCCACTTAAGGGCGTTCATTCCCAATCTATGCGCTAAAGGGGCATAGATATCAAGAGTTTCACGTGCCTTACGCTCGGCACTTTCAGTTGATACAAACTTCCAGGTACGCGCGTTGTGAAGACGATCGGCCAATTTAATAACGAGAACGCGAATATCTCTCGACATCGCAATAACCATCTTACGAACAGTCTCAGCTTCTGCCGTGGGTCCATAAGTAAGTTTGTCTAACTTAGTGACCCCATCAACTAGATCTGCAATCTCATCCCCAAAATCAACACGTAATTGAGTCAGCGAGTAAGGCGTATCTTCAACTGTGTCGTGAAGCAAAGCCGCGATAATTGTTGCCGGGTTAAGCCCAAGGTTGGCCAAGATCTCTGCGACTGCAACAGGGTGGGTGATGTACGCCTCGCCCGATTTTCGCACCTGGCCTTCATGGGCACCACGTGCAACTTCAAAGGCACGGGATACCTCATCGCCATTAACTACGGCATGGTTTTCTTTGAGAGCACTTATAACTGGTGCTATCAAAGTATCCACAAAGAACCTTACTTACGACCTTTACGCTTTGGTTGGTTGCGAGGTCCACGACCATTTACAACAGCTACCGAAGAAACAACAGCTGATGAACTGGAAGCAGGAGTTGAGGTACGTGCTGCAACTCGCTTGGCAAGTGCCTGCATCGCAGGCTCTTTCTCACGTAGCTGGGCAAGAACGGCAGGAGCGATGAAGATCGAGGAGTAAGTACCCACGATCAAACCGATAAATAATGCAAGAGATAGATCCTTCAGAGTTCCAGCCCCAAGTAACCCTGCGCCAACAAACAAGATTGCCGCCACTGGAAGGATCGCCACAATCGAGGTGTTAGCGGAACGGACAATAGTCTGATTGACAGCCAAGTTAACAGCTTGCGAATAGGTTTTGGTAGAGGCAGCTGAAATCGCCTTCGTATTATCACGCACCCTGTCGAACACAACTACAGTGTCATAGAGGGAGTAACCCAAGATGGTTAAGAAACCAATAATGGTTGCGGGAGTTACATCAAATCCAACGAGTGCATAAATACCGACCGTAATGAACACATCATGTACTACCGCCACGATTGCAGAAAAGGCCATCTTAGGCTCTAGCGCCATCGCCAGATAAATCATTACTACAAAAAGAAAGCCAAATAATCCGTAAAGAGCTTTACGGGTGATCTCCTTACCCCACGATGGACCAATGATCTGAGTATCAATATCTGCGGCGCTCACTGAAAACTTAGCTGCCAACGCATCTTGAACCGCATTGTTGAGAGCAGAATCTAGCGCTTGAGTTTGAACGCGCACCTTATCGGTGCCTACCAGTTGCACAATTGGATCACTTGTAACCCCGGCCTCTTCAACCGCATCTCTTGCTAGAGAAACTGAAGGGTTTGAAGTGTTAACTGTGAAGGAGGAGCCACCCTTGAACTCAATTCCGAGCTGCAACCCTTGAACCGCCAAAGCACCTATGGATAACAGAACAAAGAAGCCTGAAAGTGCATACCAACGACGTCGGCGACCTATGAAATTTACCGATGTCTCACCGCGATAGAGACGCCCACCTAGACCTGAAAACTTTGACACTTTACGACTCCTTCGCAATGACTAGACCCAGACTCTTAGGTGAGAAACCTGAGAGAGGATGACCTGAGTTGAAGAACTTGCTTCGAGAAATTAGGACAAGTGCAGGCTTGGTGAAGAGGAAGATGATAATCAAGTCGATGAGTGTTGTTAAGCCCAAAGTGAAGGCGAAACCACGAACACCACCCACTGAGAAGATATACAAAAGAACCGCTGCGATAATCGAGACAAAGTCAGCGATCAGGATCGTGCGTCGCGCACGAAGCCAGCCTGTTTCAGCGGCGGTTCGCAGGGATCTTCCTTCCCGCATCTCATCCTTTACTCGTTCAAAGTAAACGATAAATGAGTCTGCCGTTACACCGATCGCTGTAATTGCACCGGCGATACCAGCCAGGGTCAGAGTAAAGCCAATCCATTGACCCATGAGCAGGATCAGCGTGTACAACATAATCGCTGCAACACCCAGAGATGCAACAGTGACAAAACCTAATGCTCGGTAATACAGAAGGGTGAAGATCACTACTAACAACATACCCAGACCTGCAGCGAGAACACCAGCGTTGAGCTGATCCGCACCTAATGTTGGAGAAACTTGCTGGACTTCGCCACGATCAAATGCAAGTGGGAGCGAACCATACTTAAGTACATTTGCAAGATCCTGTGCTTCCAGCTGAGTAAAGCTTCCAGTGATCTGTGCATTACCAGATGGAATCGCTTCAGTGATTCGAGGAGCTGAAACAACTAGACCATCAAGAACAATAGCTACCTGATTAGTTGGTTCCGGAAATGAGGTAACACGTGCTGTCAAAGCACCAAAGGCAGATGTGCCCTCGTTATCAAATTCGAGACTTACAAACCAGGCACTGCCTGCCTGAGTATCAAGACCTGCAGCTGCCGACGAAATCTGTCGACCTAAAACCTCTGCAGGAGCAAGAATGTACTTTGCACCACCGGCACGATCGCAGGTTACCAAAGTGTCAGATGGTAAATCTGTAGAAGTTCCTTGTAGATTTTCCGGCTTAGTACAATCAAGTGCTGCAAACTTCGCATTGAGTTCTGCACTTACTCCAGCTGCTGGAGTTGCAGCAGCATCGGCCGCTGCCGGAACACCTGATCCAGATGCAAGCACCTGGCGGAAACGAAGTTCTGCTGTCTGTCCCACTAAATCAACCACACGTCGACCGGTATCACCAGGAACTGAAATTATGATTTGGCGACTGGTTCCGGTGCCTTGCGAAGTTACCTCTGATTCAACAACACCCAATGAGTCAACACGTTGGCGAATAATTGAAACCGCCTGATCGATCGCCTCGCTTGTGACGCTGCCCTCCTCACCCGGTGCGATTCGAGGTTGAAGAGTTACCGAAGTTCCACCACGCAGATCCAAACCTAATTGCAGGCTCTTTGTATCTTGCAGGAAAACTAGACCTACCAGCGACACAAGGATGAGGCCAAGAATTGCCAAGGATCGCCCAGGACGGGAGCTGGTCTTTATTGGTTTGGTTGTTGTAGACATAGGCGCAGAGTCTAGGCGTCAGATGCTGGTAAGTCGAAAAGGGTCGCAATTTCCGCAGGTGGTGTTCGTCCTATGTGGCGCCAGCCTTGCGCGGTGGCCACTCTTCCACGCGGGGTTCGCGCCATAAAGCCATTTCTGACCAGGAAGGGCTCGGCTACCGACTCCACCGTCTCGATCTCCTCCCCCACAGCGATCGCTAAGGTAGAAAGACCTACGGGTCCACCGTTGAAACGCTCAACTAGCGCAACCAGTACTGCGCGATCTAGGCGATCTAAACCAAGCTGATCAACCTCATACATCTCTAATGCAGCCTTTGCATCATGGATCGAGATCTGTGCTCGACCCTGCACTTGTGCGAAATCTCGAACACGACGCAGTAAGCGGTTTGCTATTCGTGGTGTTCCGCGGGAACGGCCAGCTACTTCAACAACGGCATCCTTGTCGATAGAAATTTTTAATAGTTCAGAGCTTCGAGAGATCACATGAGCGATCTCACCCTCGTTGTAAAAATCCAAGTGAGCGGTAAAGCCAAATCGATCACGTAATGGGCTAGGCAAGAGGCCAGCACGTGTGGTTGCACCCACCAAGGTGAAGTGTGGAAGCTGAAGCGGTATAGATGTCGCACCTGGTCCCTTACCAACAATTACATCGACCCGAAAATCCTCCATCGCTAAGTACAACAACTCTTCTGCAGGTCTTGGAAGTCGATGAATCTCATCGAGAAAAAGTATTTCTCCTTCTACGAGCGAGGAGAGAATCGCTGCCAGATCTCCGGCATGTGTAATGGCAGGGCCACTGGTAATACGAATCGGTGCTTGCATCTCACTGGCAAGAATTAACGCCAAAGTTGTCTTACCTAATCCAGGCGGACCAGAAAGAAGAATGTGATCTGCCGGCGAATTACGATGACGCGCAGCGGTTAATAAAACATCAATCTGTTCACGGACACGATGTTGCCCAATGAAATCGCCCAAAGATTTCGGGCGTAGCGCTTGTTCCAGAGCGGACTCCTCGCTTTTAATCTGCGGGGTCACTAAGCGATCATCGGCCACGGGCGCTCTTTCCACTTGAAAGTGCACGTTTTAAAAGCTCACTCAGATCAAGGATGGAGGCATCAACGCCCTCTGATTGCAGTGATGCGATTACATTTGAAATCGCTGCATCAGACTCTTTGGGTGAAAAACCAAGAGAAACCAATGCGCTTGAAAGTTGTTCGCGCCAAGCGGGTTGATGAGAAGTGAACCGCTGGGAATGTGAGAGATCACCCAACTTTCCTTTGAGTTCAAGGATCAACCTCTGCGCTCCCTTTCGACCGATTCCCGGCACCTTTTCAATACTTCCAATATCCTCTTGCGCGATCGCTCTGCCTAAATCCTCGGGTGTCAGAGCGCCAAGTATTGAGAGTGCAACCTTTGGGCCAATACCAGAAACTGTTTGAAGTAACTCAAATAAGGATCGAGACTCTTCATTGAGAAAGCCAAAGAGAGTTAGGGAGTCCTCACGAACTACAAGTGATGTAAAGAGCTGAATCTGGGAGCCTAGGGCCACCTGGGTTGATGTTGTCGGAGTAACTAAAACAGTTAAGCCAAACCCTCCAACCTCGACAACTAAACGATCACCGTTGATCGATCTTACATTTCCGCTGAGTAATGAGATCATCGCGACCTCAACTTCTTCAAACGAGATTGTTCAGCCGCTACCGCCTGTGCCAGTCGGGTACTTCCGCCACCTCGCCAGATATTACAAATCGCTAACGCCAATGCATCAGTTGCATCTACAGGTTTTGGTATTGAATCGAGATTGAGAATCTTTTGTACCATCTGCGCAACTTGAGCTTTATTTGCTCGTCCGCTCCCAGTAACTGATGCCTTCACCTCTGAAGGGGTGTGCATCATTACCGGGATTCCAGCCTTTGCAGCTAACAGCAACGCTATGCCCGCCGCTTGACCAGTTCCCATCACAGTTCGTACATTGTGTTGAGAAAAAACCCGTTCGACTGCGATTACATCCGGCTTCCAGAGATTGATCCATTGAGATAGTTGCTGATCTAAATCTAGGAGTCGATGTTCTAAGGATGAATCTGTCGGAGTAAGAATGACACCAACCTCCACTAATGAAATTGGTGATCCCACCGCACCTTCAACAACGCCCACACCGCAGCGAGTAAGACCTGGGTCGACGCCCAAAACTCTCATTGCGCTCCTCATGCTTTCTCAATACGCCAAAGTGCAAGCCTAAGGTGGTTCAACTTTGGTCTATTCGAGGCTCGCCATAACTTCATCGGAAACATCAAAGTTAGAGTAAACATTTTGTACATCATCTAGCTCTTCAATCGCATCAATCAACTCAAAAACCTTTTTTGCACCATCTGCATCCAGCGGGATGCTCATTGATGGCAAGAATGAGGAGTCTGCAGACTCATAATCAATCCCAGCGCTCTGTAATGCCGTTCTCACAGGAACCAAATCAACGGGTTCGCTCACGATTTCAAAGGCCTCGCCCAAGTCATTTACCTCTTCGGCACCTGCTTCAAGAACCGCTTCTAAGATTGAATCCTCGGTTAGTGCTCCATCCTTCTTAACAATTACTACACCTTTACGGTTAAACAAATAAGAGACGGAGCCAAGATCTGCCATTGATCCACCGTTGCGGGTAACTGCAACCTTTACCTCTGATGCCGATCGATTTCTATTGTCAGAGAGACATTCGATCATGATCGCAACACCGCTGGGACCGTACCCCTCGTACATGATCGTGATCCAATCCTTAGCGCCTGCTTCCAACCCTGCGCCACGTTTGATTGCGCGTTCAATGTTGTCTGAAGGCATTGAAGATTTCTTAGCCTTTGCTACCGCATCAAAAAGAGTGGGATTGCCATCCATGTCTGCTCCGCCATTACGAGCTGCAACTTCAATTGCTCGAATCTGCTTTGCAAATACCTTTGCACGACGACTATCTATGATCGCCTTTTTGTGCTTTGTCGTAGCCCATTTGGAATGGCCTGACATGAATTCACCTCACCTAGATAAGTCTGTGCTGCTGTGCGACTTACTTTACCTTCTCAAGTGCAGGACGTGCCACCTGCTCAATGAAGTAACGATGAATTCGGTCATCCCCCGATAACTCCGGATGAAATGATGTAGCTAAGGCAGTTCTTGAACGAACAGCTACAGGATGTGAGTCAACTGAAGCCAGAATCTGAACTGAATCTGACACCTTCTCGACCCATGGTGCTCGAATAAAGACCGCCCTCATCAGGCCAGTGGAACCATCTGCGAATTCAATATCGGATTCAAAGGAATCTACTTGACGCCCGAAGGCGTTTCGGCGAACGGTAATTTCAAGTCCACCAAAACTCTTCTGCCCCACCTTTGCATCAAGAATTTCTTCGGCCAACAAAATCATTCCAGCACATGATCCATAAACTGGCATTCCACTTGCTATGCGATCTTTGATCAGTTGATAAACCCCAAATACCTCTGATAGCTGCGAGATAGTTGTCGATTCTCCACCAGGTAGCACCAAGGCATCTACAGATTTAATTTCACCTGCTCTACGTACCGCAACAGCTTCAACTCCACAGTCGATTAAGGAGTTAATGTGTTCACGAACATCACCTTGAAGAGCTAAAACGCCTACCTTCATTGATGTGGGAGTTACCAGCCGCGTTCTGCAAGGCGGTGAGGCGCTGGAAGATCTGCAACGTTGATTCCAACCATCGCTTCTCCCAAACCACGTGATGCATCAGCAATAACCTTTGGATCATCCCAAAAAGTTGTTGCCTTAACACAGGCCGCTGCTCGTTGAGCGGGATTTCCAGATTTAAAGATTCCAGAACCGATAAAGACACCATCGGCTCCCATGCTCATCATCAACGCTGCATCAGCAGGTGTTGCAATTCCTCCTGCTGTAAACAACACAACTGGAAGTTTTCCGGTTTGAGCAACCTCTTTTACTAAATCATATGGAGCCTGAAGCTCCTTTGCTGCAACATACAGTTCATCTTCGCGCAGTGATGAAAGACGTCGAATCTCTCCACCAATCTTGCGCATGTGCTGCATCGCATTTGAAACATCTCCTGTACCAGCTTCGCCCTTTGAGCGAATCATCGCTGCACCTTCATTGATGCGGCGTAGCGCTTCTCCCAGATTTGTTGCACCACATACAAATGGAACTGTGAAGTCAAACTTATCAATGTGGTTTTCATAATCTGCTGGAGTTAAGACCTCTGACTCATCGATGTAATCAACGCCAAGGGATTCAAGAACACGGGCCTCAACAAAGTGACCGATGCGCGCCTTGGCCATAACTGGAATCGACACCGCTGCTTGAATCTTCTCGATCATGTCTGGATCAGACATACGAGCAACCCCTCCTTGAGCACGGATGTCAGCTGGAACTCGTTCAAGTGCCATAACAGCGACCGCACCAGCATCTTCCGCGATCTTTGCCTGGTCTGCATTTACGACATCCATAATGACGCCGCCCTTGAGCATTTCAGCCATTCCGCGCTTTACGCGACCGGTGCCTGTTACTTCAGCCATGATGTGTTACTCCGCTTCAATGGAAAGATAGAGCCCAATCCTACTTCGTCTTTTCAATAGCGCGAGACGTAAATTCAGGCTCGCGATCAGTCAAAGCGACCCAAACCTGGCCCGGATCAAAGTTCATGATGGTGCCATCACTGAAAGTAAAGGTGGTCCCTGAATCGGCGCTGGCTCTGTTCCATGTAGTAACAAAGCGTTCCCCGTTGCGAAGAACATAGGCCTTTCCTGTACCAATGGTCTGCGTTAAAGGTGTGACTCCGCCAAATTTATCGCCATACTCTGAAGGTGTAATGCTCACCATTTGAATTACAAAGGTTGTAGCTCCGAGGACAACACCGCTATCTGCAAGATTTAATTTTTTATTGTGGGAAAGAAGCCATCGTGATTCTTCTTCTGACCATTGCGCAGAATACGTAGCCGCTGGCCAACTCACATCAACCTTCTGAGTTGGTGTACCACCTTCTTGTAACTCTCCAAAAACAAAACCGACACCTTTAGCTATATCAACTTGCAGATTATCATCCAAGACTTTCTGCATCAAAAGATCTGCTCGAAGTACCATCGCATACGGTTGATTGCGGGATGGATCGGTTGTATAGATCGTGGGGCTTTGTCGCTGCGCCCCTAAATCCTGAAGATTTGCCGCGGAGATAACTGGAAGAAGTTTGCTCTGAGCTCCACTGTATGCAAAAGCCACTCGCCCATATTGACTCAAGATATTGATATCGGAGATTCGCGCGCTTCGAACCGGTCCAATTCTTTGAGGGATGAACGTTGAAAATATGGCGGCTAACCGAGTGAGACCGCCTTCTACCTGCTGGATGTACACAATCTCTGCATCCTCTACACCAATCTGAGGATGTGCCATATTGGAGTCATCGATCTTGACCGCAAGCACCCGACCATCAACGCCTTCGCGTCCACTAAGAACGCTAGTTGCCTTTTTTTCAGGCAGTAACTCTGTTGCAGCGGCACAGCTAGAAAGCAATAGTGCAATCACTACCCCGGCAAATGCTGTGCGCCTAGAGAACATCGGCTTCAAACTCGTAAGTAATTGGAAGTGGTGCGGTTCCGGCTAATCTAAATAAACGCACGATTGGCTTGTTGCGCACCATATGTGTACGAGCAACAGCATCGGTATGAATTGCGATGCCTACTCGAACCTTGTCAGTTAACCCTGAAAGTTCAGTCAGTAAAGCGCTATCGGCGGCCGTAGTCAGGTGCTCGGCATCCTCCAATAAAAGTCCTAACGCGCCAGATAATCCACTCTCTGCTTGAGAACGATTCTGAATATTGGCATCACGTGCTTGATATGCGGCGGCGGTTAACAACATTGATGATGCTGGATCTGCGATATCGCTGTGGGCAATCTCTAATGCAACCGCAGCTCTCTTTTGTAACAGCACATCTAGATTGGCCCAGCTTGTCTCCACGCGATGGTGCAGGCGATCTAGACGGGTAGCGGTAAAAGATAGATACCAGAGAATTATTAAGAGGATGCAGGCGGCTACTAACCAGCGGGTCATAGCTTCTCCTCTTTGTTAAGAAATCTGCTCCACGGTCGCGTATCAGATGCTAGGCCAACCTTTTGACTACCGACCATTGACATCTCATAGACTGAAAAGATCTGATCCCCAACACGTGTCCAGTCAAAGAGTTGTGCATGGGCTTTACCCCGAATAGCTAAAGCCTTTCTTTTCTCTTCATCTCTCAAAAGATCGATTACAACCTTTGCCAACTCAGTTGGATTTTCTGATGTAAAGAGCGCTCCGAACTCTCCGTGACCCAGTAGATCATCAAATGCCGGGATATCACTAGCTACAACACATGCTCCACCGGCTAGCGCCTCTGCCAAGATGATTCCGAAGGATTCACCACCTGTATTTGGGGCGACATATAGCGCAACTGAGGACATAAAGTTTGCTTTCTCCTCCTCAGAAATTCGGCCAAGGAATTCAAAACGATGTCGAAGTTGAGGATCAATACCTTCGATAACCTCTTCGGGATCGCCAGGACCTGCAACAAAAACCTTTACATCTGGAGCAAATCGAGAGATAACTGGTAAGGCATCAACAAGAACGCTCAAACCCTTTCGAGGCTCTTCAAATCGACCAATAAATCCGATGGCGTTGCCAGACCATTTCTCCTGAGGGTTACCATCGGAGTAACGAGTGGCGTAAATACCGTTCGGAATGATGATCGCATCTGTTTCTAGGTGATCGGTGAGGGTCAACCTCGCCGCCTCGGAAACTGCGATACGAGCAGAGAGTTTTTCAATCGCCGGCTCGAGAATAGGACCAATTGCAAAGATAATTTTTTGTCGCTTGGCAGCGGCGTGAAAAGTTCCAACCATTGGCCCATCAGCTGCCCAGCACGCTAAAAGAGAGATTGATGGAATCGCTGGTTCGTGAAGATGCAGCAAATCAAATTCTCCCTGCGCAATCCACTGACGAACACGTGCAAATGCAACAGGTCCAAATAAGACTCGCGCAACAGCCCCGTTATAAGGAATCGAAATCGGCTTTCCTGCATTCACAACATAATCTGGAAGATTGGATTCATCTATTGCCGGTGCAAGAACAGAGACATCATGGCCGGCCTTTATTAAAAACTCAGCTAGATCACGAATATGGTTTTGCACTCCCCCAGGTGTATCCCAACTATAAGGGCACACGATTCCTATCTTGAGAGATCGATTAAGCATTAGGTTCGTTCCTTAAAATCGCCATCGGTCCAGATGCGCTGCAACATATGCCAATCCTGAGGAGTTTGCGCAATCCCATCTTGAAAATGTTTTGCGGTTATCTGGACAATCTCCTGCACCTTTGCGCCTTCTTCTCCCGCGCTAGGTATGGCTACCTTTCTAAATTCAATATGGATACCGGTTTCGGTGTATGAAACAAAGGCTGTAATAAGAGGTGCCCGCGTTTTCAAAGCCAATAGGGCAGGTCCTGCCGGCATGCGTGCTTTACCGTTAAAGAAATCAACATCTATACCTGATGCGGATAGATCTCTGTCGGCGACAAGTGCAACAAGTGCGCCCTGTCGCAACCTCTGAGCCAAGTTTCCTAAGACGCGACCATCTAGCGGCAACACCTCCATTCCCATAGCTTGCCTATAAGCCAGGAACTTCAGAAACAGTTTTTCTGGTTTTAACCTTTCAGCCACAGTGACTAATGGAATCCCTTTAGCGCAAAAGTAAGCGCCGGCATGATCCCAATTTCCGGCATGAGGAAGAGCAACTATCACGCCCGTCTTTGCCTCAATCGCATCGAGCAATAGGTGCTCATTTGTGACCGTAACAGTTGCCGCTACACGTTCAGCTGACCAATCTGGAAATCTAAATGTGTCACACCAGTACCGCATGTATGAACGCATTGCGTCTATGAGTAATAAATCTAAATTAAGTGAGGTAATTGTTGGTTGAGTTCGCGCAAGGTTAGCGCGAAACCTCTTTATACTCTTACCATTTTTCTTAACCAAGTAATCAGCGATGCGATAGGCGAGTTTGTAAGCGGTTTTTTCAGGTAACCATCTCACAAGACGCCAACCGGCAAAGTACACGTAAGCGGTCAAATTATCTCTCACTGTGGCTGGCCTTTTTAACAATCAACATTCTTTGAAGGACGGTGAACGTGCCAAGAGCTGCAAGTAGCCACATTCCAATGGTCAATACATATGGAACTCCAAGACCATCAAAACCGATGGCGGTTAGGGCGATGATCAATCGCTCGGTTCGCTCTGCTATCCCACCTGAGCAGGAGATTCCGAAACTTTCAGCCTTGGCACGTATATATGGAACAAGTAATCCAGTAACTAAGGTTGCTAAAACTACATATGACAACTCATCATTTTCATTGATGAGAAAGATTGATACACCAAGTAGAACCGCGGAGTCGGTGATTCGATCGATGGTCGAATCCAAGAAACCACCCCATTTGCTAGAGCCTGCACGCGAAAGCCTGGCCATTGTTCCGTCGAAAAGATCACTTAAAGCCAAAATACAGATTGCAACGGTTCCGATGAAGAACTCACCACGTGGGTAGAAATACAAGGCGCAGATGACAACTCCAATCGCCCCTACCCATGTAACCGCATTTGGCGTGATTCCACGTCGCAGAGCAAAGGCTGCCACGGGGGTAATTACCCGAGTGACCGCTGGCTTCAAACGTGCGCTTAACATCAAGGACCATCGTAGGCTGAGCCAGTGCAAACACAAATTACCCAAACACAAACCAAGGGAATTATTCATATTTATGGCCACACCAGCGCTGAGCCTGAATTAGTCGCACAAACCTTCGGGGGTCTGTTTACCCAAAAGGTTCACAGCGATAGCGACCTGGCGATTTTTGCGATTAATCCATCGGCAGGTATTGATCAAGAGACCATTGCAATCTGGTCAGAGCTCGATGAGTTTCAGATTCCTCGTCTGGTGGTTGTTACTCATTTAGAAAAGCAAGAGGCAGATTTTGATGATGCTGTGATGGTCGCTAATCGAGTTTTCTCTCCGATGGCAACTCCATACTTAGTTCTGCACGATGATGTGGGTTTACCGATAGCACTTATTTCCCTTGCCGATTTATCAATCATTGATTATTCAACTACTCCCCCGACGTCACGTGCCAGTGATCCCGAACATCAAACACTTGTTCAAGAGTTTAGAGATGAGTATCTCGAATTGGTACAAAGCTCTGGCGATCAGGCATTTCCGGCGGGATTACTCTTCCCGGCGATACCGTTATGGATTGAAAGAGGAATAGGCGTAGACATTGTGAAGCAGTACATAAACCAAATTAATTAATTACCAAGCAGCTGCAATCTCATCTCGAGTTAAGTGGAGCAGCTGTGGCAAAACCTTCGTCTTACCAATTATCGGCATAAAGTTTGCATCTCCGCTCCATCGAGGCACGACATGTTGGTGGATGTGTGCGGCAACTCCAGCCCCAGAGATTGCACCCTGATTCATTCCTAAATTAAAGCCCTCTGGTGATGAAACCTTACGAATAGTTCTCATCGCATGAGATGTAAGTGATGAGATTTCATTTCTCTCCTCATCACTCAAATCAGTCAGATCGGCTACATGTCTGAAGGAGCAGACCAAGAGATGTCCTGGGTTATATGGATAAAGATTCATGACTACATAGGAGCTCTTGCCACGATAAACAATCAGACCCTCTTGATCACTCATTGCAGGAATGTCGCAGAAAGGACATGAGACAGCGTTTCCTTCTAAAGGTCTATTTTCTCCACGCAGGTAATCCAGACGATGAGGTGCCCACAACCGCTGCCACCCATCGGGCATTCCGGCACCAGTTATCTCGTGGCTCACCAGCTACACCTGAGTTCGTTCAGCGACAACCTTCTTAATTTCAGCGATCGCATCAGCTATTGGAATTCCATTCTTCTGTTCGCCGTTGCGATAACGGAAGGAGACCGCTCCTGCCTTTTGATCCTCTTCACCTGCAATCACCATAAATGGGATCTTTTGCATCTGCGCGTTGCGAACCTTTTTCTGCATCCGATCATCTGATGCATCTAATTCAGCGCGGATACCAGCCTTGCGCATCTGCGTTATTACATCACCTAAATAATCAGCAAAGGTATCTGCAACTGGGATTCCAACCGCCTGCACAGGAGCTAGCCAGGGCGGAAAAGCGCCGCTGTAATGCTCCGTCAAAACTCCAAAGAAGCGTTCGATGGAACCAAAAAGTGCGCGATGAATCATCACTGGACGTTGGCGGGTTCCATCCGTTGCTGAGTATTCAAGTTCAAACCGCGCAGGCAGTTGGAAATCAACTTGGATTGTGGACATCTGCCAGGTGCGACCGATTGCATCCTTTGCTTGCACCGAAATCTTTGGGCCGTAGAAAGCCGCTCCACCTTCATCCAGAACCAGTTCAAGTTTTTGCGCCGTCGCAGCTTTGCGAAGTGCATCCGTTGCTTCGGCCCAATCTGCATCCTCGCCAACAAATTTTTCCTCATTCTTAGTAGACAGTTCGAGGTAAAAATCATTGAGACCGTAATCACGTAGCAGGTTAAGAACAAAGGTAAGTAGTGAATCGAGTTCACCTACCATCTGCTCTTTAGTGCAGTAAATGTGTGCATCATCTTGGGTAAAACCACGTGCACGCGTAATCCCGTGTAAAACACCAGATTTTTCATAACGGTAAACTGTTCCGAATTCAAAGAGCCGAAGTGGAAGTTCACGATAGGAGCGACCACGGGACTTGTAGATCAGATTGTGAAATGGACAGTTCATCGGCTTCATGTAGTACTGCTGCCCAGCACGTTTTACAGTTCCATCAGCATTTAACTCTTCATCCAAAATCATGGGCGGATACATTCCATCGGCGTACCACTGCAAATGACCCGAAGTTTCAAATAATGCCGCTTTTGTTAAATGTGGAGAGTAAACAAACTCGTAATTTTCCTGCTCATGGCGGATGCGTGAGTAATCCTCCATCGCACGACGGACGATTCCACCTTTGGGATGGAAAACAGCTAAACCGGAACCAATCTCTTCTGGGAATGAGAAAAGATCTAGTTCTGTTCCTAAGCGACGGTGATCTCGCTTCTCCGCTTCAGCTAGAAGCTCAAGATAAGCGTTGAGTTCATCTTGTGATGGCCATGCAGTTCCGTAAATTCGCTGCAGCATTGGGTTCTTTTCAGATCCACGCCAATATGCCGCCGCTGTGCGCATTAATTTAAAGGCTGGTATCTGCTTAGTAGATGGAAGGTGCGGACCACGACATAAATCGCTCCATACCGGGTTCCCATCGCGACCTAAGTTGTCATAAATGGTTAGCTCGGATCCACCCACTTCTACAGATGCTTCTTCGCCTGCTGGACCTTTAATTCCAATCAATTCACATTTAAATGGTTCGTGTGCCAACTCTTTTAGAGCCTGCGCCTCGGTAGTAACACGACGACGAAAACGTTGGCCCTCTTTGATGATTTTGCGCATCGCACTTTCAATCTTTACCAAGTCATCTGGATTAAAAGTGTTCTCTGGGTCAAAGTCGTAATAGAAACCATCTTTAATCGGAGGGCCAATACCAAGACGGGTGTTTGCATAAACCTCTTGCACCGCTTGTGCCATGACATGTGCGGTCGAGTGGCGCAGAACCGCTAAACCATCTTGCGATGTAATCGTCACAGACTCAACAACATCACCCTCAGCCAGCTCAGTCCATAAATCTCTTAATAAACCATTGACGCGGCATACAACTACATCTTTATTCTCGGCAAAAATATGGGTCGGCCGTTGATCTGCTGCTACCTGTTGGGCAACGCCATCAACTGTGATCGAGATCTGAGCCATGTGGCTAGCCTACCGAAGTCCGTAGCGCCATCGCTTCAATTTCTGCACCAAATTCAGGTGATTGCTCCAGCAACCTTCCATCGATAGATAAGACGGGTTGTGCTACACGAAGACTGCTTAATAGAAATGCTGACTCGACCTTCGAAAGATCTGCCAACTCAATACTTTTTACAGCGACACCGCAGTACTCAACTACTAAAGCTCGCATAACTCCAGCAAGAACTCCATCACTTATGGGTGGGGTCAACCACTTTCCATCTATCTTGAAAAGCAGGTTAGTAACCGATCCCTCGGATACTCTGCCGAACTCATTGATAATGATCGCCTCGTCGAAACCTTGAGCCTTTACAGAGTTCAAAATATCCAACCTATGTGTGTATGGATAGCTCTTTACAGGTTGGCCGGCTACAGATATTTGGCTACTAAGAATTGCAAGTGAAGCGGGTTGGTGTAATGGCGTGTACGGCAGGTGGACCGCTGACCAATCTCCATCATTTCCAAAGGAGATTCGCAGTAATCCGTTCGGGAATTTTTCAGTTTTACAAAGAAGTGCCACGCCAGCGCGTACCGCATCCTCGCTGGCGATGGAAAATCCTAACTGTCGCGAACTTGTAACCGCTCGGCGCATATGTCGAGACAGCGCCCACGGCGAGTTATCAACGGTCTTGATTGTCTCAAATACTCCAGAGCCCTTCATCCATCCCTTGTCATCGCATTGACTATCTTTGAGATCTATTAAGGCCCCGTTGTAAATCACCTTCATTACTGTTGCCCTGCAGCGATCTTGATCAGACGGGAGGCCTTCAGTTCAGTCTCCTCCCACTCACTCTGCGAACTACTGCTAAATGTGATTCCAGCACCAGTCCCAAAATTTACTTTCTCATCTCTCCAAAAAATACGAATAGCAACTGATAGCTCAGCTTTATCTCCCTGAACCCAACCTAAAATGCCACAGTAAGGTCCGCGTGGTTTTTCATTGTCAGAGATCGTTGACAGTGCAGATGATTTTGGTGCACCGCTGACTGAACCGGGAGGCGAAACCGCCTTAAAGATTTCTTTCCAGCTGATTCCTTCAATCAGATCCCCTTCAACATCTGAAACTAAATGCTGTAGCCCTGGATGATCCTGACTATAAAGAAGTTGTGTCACCTCTACCGAACCGCTTTGACAGATCATCCCCAAATCATTTCTCATCAGATCAACGATCATGATGTTCTCTGATCGATCCTTGTCGCCAAAGTTACTGGTGCCCAAGGTTTGCGTGCCCTTGATTGGTGAGGTTTTTACTCTCTTTCCTGCGCGCTGCAGAAAAAGTTCTGGAGATGCAGAGGCGATGTTTATCCCTGGGATCTCAAGATAACTAGCCCATGGTGCGGGGTTTTTCTCAAGTATGTGTGAGAAAAGTCCACGCAGCGTTTGATTGCTGTTCTCAACCGATAACTGTCTGCAGGCATTAACTTGATAAACCCAGCCTTGAGCGATCAATTCTCGAACTCTGTCGACATAAGAAATGTAGCCCTCTTTGTCGGGAAGGCTTTTCCAAACACCTTCTATGGGCTTCCAGGTAGCAGATGGAAAGTTGGTGCTCACTACCGATGCAAACTTTGCTGCGGTGAACTCACCTTCAAAGGTTGTAGAGATCGCCCAAAACCCACCATCATCAAGGCAGGAAGGATCATGTGATATCTCTAGTAACTGCGTTGCTAAACGACCCCCCATCCAAAAAATGGGTTCTACCTCGGCGTATTCCACGAGGTAACGCTAACCAATCCCCTCCACTTTGGCGCTTACGGCTCTCCTGCGATAGATTTGCCCTCCTCGCGGACGTAGCGCAGTTGGTAGCGCGGAACCTTGCCAAGGTTCAGGTCGCCGGTTCGAACCCGGTCGTCCGCTCTGATACTCGCCGTTTAGATTGAACTCTCTTGGAAGGTTTTAATCTAGCGGCGATATTTGTATGGTCGGGTGGCCGAGAGGCGAGGCAAGGGACTGCAAATCCCTCTACACGGGTTCAAATCCCGTCCCGACCTCCACTTTTGATTCACGCTAAATAAGAGGGATGCACCATGATCGATGAAGCTTCAAACAGACCATGGGGTCGCTATGAGGTTTTGCAAGAGTCGCTCACTCACAAAGTTAAATGCATCTATGTAAAACCTAACTCAAGGCTTTCATATCAACGACATCAAAAAAGAGCAGAGCACTGGTTCATAGTTTCGGGAGTAGCAACCGTGACTCTCAACGGAGAGGTATTTACACGAAACTCTGGTGAAACCGTTGATGTAGGAGTCGGAGATCTGCACAGAATTGCTAACCAAGGATCAAGTGAGCTGGTTTTTATTGAGGTTCAAACAGGAAGCTACTTTGGAGAAGATGATATTGAGCGTATTGAGGATGATTACTCACGTTAAATGACTGATGTATAGTTCTCACACCTAGGACGATTGGCTCAGCGGTAGAGCACCACATTGACATTGTGGGGGTCACTGGTTCGATCCCAGTATCGTCCACTTCGATTAGATATCCTTCAAAAGATTAGATTTGGCTCACATTGAGTGATCTAACCCCTCAGTAACACAAAGTCTACTCGCCAGTTCGGCATAGCCCTCTTTACAGTTAATACATGCCTTCACCCAACTCATATCCCACCATCATTCAAGGTGGCATGGGTATCGCTGTCTCTTCATGGCAGTTGGCAAAAGAGGTATCGATAGCCGGTGAACTTGGCGTTATTTCAGGTACTGCGATTGATTCAGTTGTAGCAAGGCGTTTACAAGATGGCGACCCAACGGGTGACATACGTCGAGCCATGGCAGCCTTTCCAAATCAAGAAACTATCAAGGAAATTTTGAATAGATTCTTTATCGAAGGTGGTCGTGAAGCGGGTAAGCCTTACCTAGATGTACCGAAGCTAAGTATTAAAGGAAATCTCTTCTCCAACAATCTTTTAGCTGTCGCAAGTTTTGTTGAAGTGTGGCTAGCAAAAGAGGGCCATACCGGGATAATTGGTATGAACATTCTCGAAAAGATTCAACTGGCGATCCCTGCTCAGCTATACGGAGCGATGTTGGCAGATGTTGATTACATCCTGATAGGTGCGGGTATTCCAGCCCAGGTTCCGCAATTACTCAATGAAATTTCGCTAGGTAATAAGGTAGCAATGAAGGTTGATGTGGCAGATACCAAGGAAAAGCATTACCTGCACTTTGATCCGCGCTCTCTTGGTATAGAAAACTTTCCAACAAAACGCCCACTGTTTCTAGCAATCGTCACCTCGCACGCACTTGTTGCATACCTTAATAAAGATGAAGAAACTAAACCTGATGGTTATGTTATTGAATACCACGTAGCAGGAGGACACAACGCTCCCCCTCGTGCCAAGAACCATGTTAACGAAGAGGGCGAGGCGGTATACAACGAGTTAGATACCCCCAACCTAGAAAAGATTTTCGCTTCAGGTTCACCTTTTTGGCTAGCTGGCGGATATGCAACACCTAGCAAAGTTAGAGAGGCGCTCTCCTTTGGAGCCCAAGGAGTTCAAGTTGGATCACTCTTTGCACTGGCGCAGGAATCAGGATTCACCGACGAAAATAGATCTTCAATTTTGCAATCACTTGCAGATCCCAGCATGCGGGTGATGACCGATGCGAGTGCATCTCCAACAGGTTTTCCATTCAAGGTGATTCAGAATAATCAAACCCTTTCAAATGATAATTTGTATAAGGAGCGAACAAGAATCTGCGACTTAGGGTATTTGCGCACCATGTTCCAGCGAGAAAAGGGCGGGATTGGCTATCGCTGTCCAGCCGAACCCCTGGATAACTATGAGTTTAAAAATGGCGAGGTTGATCAAGCTCAGGGTTCTAAATGTTTGTGCAACGCATTGATGGCCGACATCGGATTAGGCCAAACCAGACCTGATGGTCGAATTGAAATATCACTTCTTACATTTGGTTCAGATCTTGAAGGTCCACGCGCACTTCGTGCATTACATCCAGAAGGCTGGAACGCTATGCAGGCCTTAAATTTCCTCAAATCAGCTATCTAGTAACCTTTCTTTTGTGTCGCAACTGATAAGCAATCTGCCCTCATTTGCTCTGACGACACTTTTACTTGTGATGGTCCCGGGTCAAGGTGTCGCGATGGTGTTGCGCCAATCAATTATGGGAGGCCCGACCGCCGCCCTTCTCTCATCACTTGGAAATTGCATGGGTATCTTGATTTGGAGCATTTCAAGTGCCATTGGATTATCGGCAATCTTTAAAGAATCAGAAAGAGCGTATTCAATTCTTAAATGGAGTGGAGTTGTTTTCTTAACATCTATCTCTTTACAAACCTTTGTCTCTCTACGCCAAGAATTCGGTAGGTTTGATCTGGAAAGTGCAGTCACCACTTCTTCTTGGGGATCATTCCGATTAGGACTAGTGACCAATTTAACCAATGCAAAAGCTGCGGTGTACGCGGTTGCTTTCATTCCGGCATTTATTCCCAAAGATGCATCTCTGGGTGCTGGAATCATCCTGCTGGGCGCTGTATGGGCAACAATTTCTATCCTGTGGAATATAGGACTGATCTGGACTGTGAAACGCTCCTCCATCTTCATTCAAAGGCCCAAGGTGCGTAGATCTCTTACCGCAATATCTGCTGTAGGAATTTTGGGCATAGCTATCGGGCTAGCTTTTTCCTAAAACTACTTGGTGAGTGATTCAATAAATGTCAAAGAGTTTTGGAAGATTAACTCTTGGTCATAATCCATGGTTGCAACATGGTAGCTATTTACTAATTCAATTCGTGCCTTATAGCTAGAACCAATTTCACTTAAAATTATCTCGGTATTGGTCACTGGCAATGTGTGATCCTCGACAGAGTGAAAGAGTTGAACAGGGATAGTTACATTCTTGAGATTGCGCCTAGTAACTCGCAACATCTTAAGCAGTTGATGAATACCTCTAGTCGGAAGAGCGTCATAACCCCATTCGGTGATTCCAGGGCGTTTAATGTCATCACCCACACTGGTGCGCATCTTCTGAAATCTGGATAAGAAAAAGGCTAACTCCGCTGGAACACCTTTTACATGGATCATCGGATTTACCAATACCAAACCAGTGATCGAATCATTGTGGGAGGCAGCTACATTTAAAATAGTTCCGCCACCCATTGATAGTCCGATTAAGAAGATTACATCGCAACTTGTTCGTAGTTGGTTTAACTCATACTCAACTTTGGATGGCCACTCTTGCCATTTGACCTTATTGAGATCTTCAGGGACAGTTCCATGCCCCGGAAGCAATGGGACACGAACTGTGTACCCCTTTGAATGCAGGAACTCTCCCCAAGGTCTCATCGATGCCGGAGAGCCGGTAAATCCATGCACAAGTAGAACTCCGATATGTGCATTTTCTCCTGTACCTGATGCCGCCCAATCCTGTAACCAGCCTGCAGGTGCGCCTGTGATAGCCATATGAAAAGAATACGACCGATGCAATGTCAGAGCAATCACATACGATTAATCACATGTCTGAGGTCGCAGAGCGAGATCTTCATGAAACTACCTTTGCCGTCCTTGATCTTGAAACATCGGGTGGCTCTGTCCGATTAGGAGCGGGCATTACCGAGATTGGTGTAGTGAAGGTGCGAGGAGGAAAAATCCTCGGTACCTTTGAAAGTTTTGTAGATCCTGGCCATCCTCTTCCACACTTCATTACTGAGTTGACTGGGATCACAGATGAGATGTTGATCTCGGCACCCTTTATCGATGAGATTCTTCCTTCCCTCTTTGAGTTTTTAGGAAGTTCTGAAGAAACGGTAGTAGTTGCACATAATTCTCCATTTGACCTGAGTTTTCTGAAAGCTGCATCTGTAACACATCAAATCCCCTGGCCCAATTATCGAACTATTGATACCGCTCGATTGGCTCGCGCAATTCTTGACAGAGATGAGATCATCAACTGCAAATTATCAACCTTGGCGCAGTTCTTTGGTGCAACTACATCACCTAGCCATCGGGCCTTAGATGATGCAAAAGCAACGGTTGATGTTTTGCATGGCTTAATCGAAAGGTTGGCTGGCTTTGATATTTACAACTTTGAACAGATGCGCAACTTCCCATCTAAGAAGAGAAGATCTAAACGCCTAATCGCTGAGTAAGTTCAGCCCATTTCACAACTAGCTCGCTCGCTGCTCCACTGTCGATTGCACCCTCGGCCGCCGTGACTGCGGATGCAAATCTCTCATGTAATGAAGAGTTTAAATCTCCTTCATAGGCGGCTATCGCAGCTGCGGCGTTGAGCACACATGCATCGCGACAGGGGCCTTTCGCACCACTTAATATCTGACGGGTAATGCGCGCATTTTCTGCGCCATCCCCACCAGCCAAAGCTGAGGTAGGAGCAGGAGAAACTCCAAACTCTTGTGGATCGATCAACCCACTTGAAATCTCATCTGTGCCAATGCTCAAAACCGAGGTGGTTGTAGCAAGTGTTATCTCATCTAAGCCATCATCTCCACGAAATACAAAGCCATCGACCCCACGAGCTGCCAGCACCTGCGCCATCACTAGATGCATTCGCTCATTGGCAACACCTATTGCGGCAGCCTTTGGCTTAGCCGGATTGGCTAAAGGGCCCAAAATGTTAAAGACCGTTGGAGTTGCAAGCTCCTTACGAGCACTAGCGGCATACCTCATAGCAGGATGAAAGTTTGGAGCAAAGCAAAACCCAATGCCGAGTGTTGCAAAACTCTCTTCAACCGCCGCCCCATCGAGATTGATATTTATTCCTAAATTTTCTAACAGATCTGCAGAACCTGATTTTGAGGATGCGGCGCGATTACCATGTTTAATTACCTGTGCCCCAGCGGCGGCGGCAATTATCGCCGCCGTTGTTGAGATATTGATGGTGTGTGCGCCATCTCCACCAGTTCCTACCGTGTCGACAGCGCGCTGTGAAATGGAGATTGGAGCGCAGTGTCGATACATCTGGTCAACAAGTGCGCCAACCTCTTCAGGGCTCTCACCCTTGTTTTTAAGAGCGATGAGAAAATCCTTGATAACTTCATTAGCGGCTTGGCCTGTAAGAATCTGATTCATGCACCATTGGACCCGATCAACATCTAGATCTAAGCCGGAAGTTATGATCGCTATGTTTTCATCCCACAGCGATTTGCTCATGAGAAAAGTTAAGCAGAAATAACAGCGGTCCCGCGTAGCAATTGCGCCGCGGTCTTGGCCAGTGTGAATGGATCGATGGGATGTACAACTGAAGCCTCTGCAAGAGACCAGGCGGCAAGCCACTTATCCTCTTTGCGGCCGGTGATCACAAGAATTGGAGGACAGTTGAAAACCTCATCCTTGAGCTGTCGAGCCATACCCAACCCACCCTCTTGCGCCGCTTCTCCATCGAGAATAAAGAGATCGGCTCGAAAACCACCTGCAAGATTTTTAGAGTCAATATATGCACGTAGCGCTGGAGCTGTAGCAAATTGATGGATCTCATGCTCTGGCAGATCCTTAGCGGTTCGAACTCCCAGGGCGGAGATTATTGAGGCGCGAACTGAAGAGTCATCTGAGTACACAATGATCTGTTTTTTAACCTCGGCCATAGCGCCATTCTAATGAGTAAATCCCTGCGCCATCGCCCAACCCCTTCTCAGGATTGGCCTATTTTGTAGTGATCCGTTTCACCTCAAGAGAAGCAAAAACAGGGGGCTGGGACACTCCCCCAGGCAGACGGCAAGGCTGTTTTCGGGAATAATCGTCCTCATGTCAAGCGCCGTTGCACATCACAAGATCACTCGTCCCAACGCAGTAGCTGTTGGCACCATCGTCTGGCTTGCTAGCGAGTTAATGTTTTTCGCTGCGCTCTTTGCAATGTACTTTACGATCCGCGCTGTCCAGGGTCCAACTATCTGGGCTGAGTCAACACAATTACTGAGCCTTCCATTTGCAGCGGTGAACACAACGATCTTGGTTCTCTCCTCCGTTACCTGTCAATTTGGAGTATTTGCCGCAGAACGTTTTCAAAATTTTAGAACGGGAAAGTTGTACCAAGTAAATAAGTGGGGAATGCGGGAATGGTTTGCGACCACATTCTTGATGGGCTCATTTTTTATCGCAGGACAGGTTTATGAGTACGCGCTCTTGGTCTCTGAAGGTCTAGCACTTTCCACAAATGCATACAGCTCGGTTTTCTACATCACCACGGGTTTCCACGGCTTGCACGTAACAGGAGGTCTCATCGCCTTCTTGATTGTGATGATCCGTGTTTCTAAGGCTCGCAGATTTACACATCAGCAAGCAACAACTGCAATTGTAGTTTCGTATTACTGGCACTTCGTCGATGTTGTCTGGATCGCACTTTTTGCTGCGATTTACCTGATTAAGTAGTAAGGAATATAAGTGAAGCGTCTATCCCGCTACCGTCGCCACAAGGCGGTTGGTCCTGCGTTGTTAATCTTTGCACTGCTTGGAATCGGCACAACATTTAGCGTGGCAAGTGCAACCACCGCTTCGCAGACAACCACAGCTGATCGATCTGCACTCATCGAAGAAGGACGACAGATCTTTTTAAAGGGTTGCTCCTCATGTCACGGCATCAACTCTGAAGGTGGCGCAATCGCTCCTTCACTTGTTGGTGTCGGAGCTGCATCGGTAGATTTCCAGGTTGGTACAGGCCGTATGCCGATGGCCGATATGAGCACACAAGCGATGCGTAAAGCCCCTCTGTATACCCCAGAAGAGACAGCGGCACTAGCTGCATATGTTGCATCCCTTGCTCCGGGACCAGAAATTCCAACGGAGGCACAGTTAAATTATGAGCGAGATGGAAGCCTTGCAGAGGGCGGTGAGCTGTTTCGAACCAACTGCGCCATGTGTCACAACTTTGCAGGTCAAGGTGGAGCGCTAACCCAAGGTAAGTACGCACCTACCTTGATGGGCGTTGAACCAAAACACATTTATGAATCTATGGTGACCGGCCCACAATCTATGCCGGTCTTTAGTGACAAGACAATTACTCCAAAGGAAAAGTTGTCAATCATTAAATGGATTAAAGCGGCAGAAAAAGAACCCAATCTTGGCGGTGCATCACTTGGACGCGTAGGTCCCGTAACTGAAGGGTTGCTTGCATGGACCCTTGGCTTGGGTGTACTCATTGGTGTAGCTGTGTGGCTAGCGATGAAGGCGAGATAGATCTATGTCAAATGAGATTGAAGCGATAAAGGATCCAGGACTTCCTGCGCACGTTCATCGCAAAGCAGATCATGATCCTGTTGCGGCAAAGCGTGCAGAACGTCAGGTAGCAATCCTCTTTGGAATCTCATCTGTAGGAACAGTTCTACTAATCGCATCTTTTTTTATTCCCGAAGATATCTTTATCTTTGTTCCTGTCATGGGAAGTCAAAACGCCCATCAACTAGGTCTAGGCCTTGGAATGGCGATCTCTTTGTTCTTCATTGGCATGGGAGCGATCCATTGGGCCAAAACATTAATGCCCGACCAAGAGGTAATCGCTTACCGTCATGAACTTCGGTCTGAGGATGTAGATCGTAAAGAGTTTGTAGTAGCTGTTAAGGATGGCGTTGAGGCTTCAGGAATAGGTCGACGCTCTTTAATCAAAAGATCGCTAGGTGCCGCTCTCGGATTATCTGCTCTCTCCCCGATCCTTTTGCTACGAGATTTAGGTCCACTTCCTGGAAATGATTTGAAGGAGACCTCGTGGAAAGCGGGTACATACCTGGTAACAGATCCGGGTGATCGCCGAATCCGCGCCTCTGATCTTGAGGTTGGCTCAGTTGCACAGGTACTTCCTGAAAGTGATGATCCAGAGCATAGAAAGCTCAATGACATCGCCAAGGATGCGGTGCTCTTGATTCGTTTGCGTCCAGAAGAGTTCAATCTCGATGCAGAGCGCCTGAGCTGGACACATGAAGGAATCATCGCCTTCTCAAAGATCTGTTCACACATGGGATGTGCTGTGGCCTTGTATGAACAGCAGACCAAGCACCTGCTGTGCCCTTGCCACCAATCAACCTTTGATGTCACAAGAGCTGCAAAGGTGATTTTTGGACCTGCGGCCAGACCACTTCCGCAGTTAAATATCTCAGTGGATGGCGAGGGTTTCCTCGTTGCCCGCACTCCTTTCTCTGAACCGGTTGGACCAAGCTTTTGGGGGCGTATCTCATCATGACAACTGAACAACGAATTGGGCAGGTCGCTAACTACGTTGATGAGCGAACTGGCGCTGCTGCATGGATGAAGAAAAATCTGCAAAAGGTCTTCCCTGATCACTGGTCATTTCTTCTTGGTGAAGTTGCGCTCTACTCATTTGTTATTTTGCTTCTTTCAGGTACATATCTGACATTTTGGTTTGATCCATCTGCACGAGAAGTTATTTATGAAGGAAGTTACGCACCCCTTGAAGGTGTACAAATGTCTGCAGCGTACGCATCCACATTGCACATCTCCTTTGAGGTTCGTGGCGGATTGCTCATGCGACAGATTCACCACTGGGCCGCCTTAATCTTCATGGCAGCGATCGTCGCCCACCTGATGCGCGTCTTCTTTACCGGTGCCTTCCGCAAACCTCGCGAGGGTAACTGGATCATTGGAATTGGTTTGTTAACTCTAGGAATCGTTGAAGGCTTCCTCGGATACTCGTTGCCAGATGATCTGCTTTCAGGCACAGGTATTCGTATCGCAGAAGCGATTATTCAAGCCATACCTGTTGTTGGTTCATACCTTTCCTACTTTGCCTTTGGCGGAGCTTTCCCAGGAGAGGCGTTTATCCCCCGTATTTATATTGTGCATGTGCTGCTACTTCCTGGAGCCTTTCTGGCGCTCATCACCGCTCACTTAATGATGGTCTGGTACCAGAAGCACACACAATTTCCTGGCCCAGGTCGCACAGAAAAGAATGTAGTTGGATACCCATTGATGCCTGTTTACATGGCAAAGGCTGGCGGCTTTTTCTTCATCGTCTTTGGAGTAACCGCATTTATCTCAGCGGTGGCATCCATCAACCCGATCTGGCTCTACGGACCATATACACCCGGTCAGATCACCGCAGGTTCCCAACCAGATTGGTACATGGGTTGGCTCGATGGTTTAGTACGTATGGCACCACCGTTAGAGACATACTTTTTCGGGTACACCATCTCATGGAATATTTTGATACCAGGTCTGATCGTTCCGGGCATCCTGTTTACAGGAATGGCGCTCTATCCATTTATTGAGAGCTGGATAACTGGCGATAAGCGCGAACATCACTTACTGGATCGTCCACGTAATGCACCAAACCGCACAGCGCTAGGTGCCATGTCAATCACCTTTATGTTGGTTGCATTAATTAATGGTGGAAATGATCTAATAGCAACCCACTTTGATTTATCAATTAATCAAATTATGTGGGCCACGCGAATTGGAATAATCGTCCTTCCTCCTCTTGCCTTTGTTATTACAAAACGTTTGTGTCTATCTCTGCAGAGAGCAGATCGCGAGCTAGTTCTACATGGCCGCGAAACAGGTCGCCTACTTCGTTTACCTCATGGTGAGTTTGTTGAAGTTCATGAGCCAATCTCTCCTGAAAAGGCTTATTTACTCACCTCACATGAGCAGGCACCACCGTTGGCCCTTCCTGAGGTTGATGGTCGCGGTGTGAAGCGTGCAGGTGCACTCCGTAACAAGCTTCGTTCACGTATGAGCGTTGCACACTCTGAAGCAGTTCCTAAGGTATCTACAGATGATCTCAAGGAGATTGAGCACCACTAACCCCGGGTATCGATCTCCCTTGCCCCCTAACCAGCCCTACCCTTCGGCGATTGACTTTAATGCCACTAAGGATTTGGCCATCCACTTTGGATTATGCGCCATCGCTCCAGTCCGCTTCAACCACCAGCTCGCAAAGGCTGGGATATTGCTTGCATCAAATGATTCAGTGACAACTGTTGAAGTCGGAGTAATGGCATTTAGTTCGTAGCTCCATCTCCACTTCATGAGATGACACCAGGTAATCTCTTTATCCTCTTCAAAGGCGATGACTGTATTTTTGATTCTGTAAGGAAGTTTGATCTTCATCGACATTCCAAATTGAGCTCCGAGAAAGAGTCGATCAGGCCCCGAAAGAGAGCCTCGAACCGTTCCAGAGCCATCAAATCTTTTGTGGTCGGCAGGGCTTGCTAATAGATCAAAGATTGTGTGGGATGGTGCATTAATAGTGATTCGAGCAGCAGCGGTAAGTGGAGAGTCAACCGGAAGAATCTCAGCTCGAATATCGCTCATTAGTGAGCAGAAGCAATCTCAGGCTTCTCATACTCTGTAACCATTCCAATAATGGAGATGACAAGTGCGCCTAAGCCGATTAATGAAAGCCACCAACCGATAATCAAACCAAGAGCAAAGGCGCATGCGCTCAGCGCTACTGGTAATGGCCACCATGAGTGCGGGCTGTAAAAACCAAGTTCTCCCGCACCATCTGAAATCTGCGCGGTTAAATTATCCTCTGGAAGGGTTACACCGATTCGCTTCTGGGTAAACCAAACATAAAAGCCAATCATTCCCGCCAAACCTGCAGATAGAAGCATTCCAGCGATGCCTACCTCTTCGCCACCAATCTGCCAGTAGATCACAGTCATGATTACATAGAAGACACTGAGTCCTCCAAATAATTTCCAGGATGCTTTCATGGTTTAACTGTGCCCTTCAGTCTTTACATGTGGGTGGTGAAGATCAAAGGCGGGACGCTCTGAAGAGATGCGTGGCATTGAAAGGAAGTTATGGCGTGGAGGTGGACATGATGTGGCCCATTCCAGTGAAGCTCCGTAACCCCAAGGATCATCAACGCCAACCATTGGTGCCTTACGAGTGATCCAGATGTTGATTGCAAAAGGAATCATGGAAAGGGCTAAGAGGAATGAACCAACCGTTGAAACCGTATTCATAAAGGTGAATCCATCAGTTGGTAGGAAATCTGCATAGCGACGAGGGAAGCCCTTAATACCCAACCAGTGCTGAATCAAAAATGTTAGGTGGAAGCCAAAGAAAAGGGTCCAGAAGTGAATCTTTCCAAGGGTCTCATTGAGCATCTTTCCGGTGAACTTAGGCCACCAGAAGTAAAAGCCTGCAAACATAGCAAATACCACTGTTCCAAATAGAACGTAGTGGAAGTGCGCCACCACAAAGTAACTTGCAGAGACTGCAAAATCTAATGGCGGCGAGGCCAAGATAATTCCAGTGATTCCACCAAATAGGAATGTCACTAAAAAGCCCATAACCCACAACATAGGTGTTTCAAAGGTCACGTGACCACGCCACATTGTTCCGATCCAGTTGAAGAACTTCACGCCAGTTGGAACTCCGATAAGAAATGTCATAAAGGAGAAGAAAGGCAATAGCACTTGACCACTTGCAAACATGTGGTGAGCCCATACAGAAACTGAGAGAGCTGAGATCGCAATAGTTGCGGCAATCAGACCAAGGTAACCAAAGATTGGCTTACGGCTAAAGACGGGCAAGATCTCAGTTGCGATTCCAAAGAAGGGTAGCGCCAAGATGTAAACCTCAGGGTGTCCGAAAAACCAGAACAAGTGTTGGAACAACATAACTCCACCATTTGCGGGATCAAAAAGATGCGTTCCATAGAGGCGGTCCGACTCTAATCCAAGCAGCGCCGCAGCTAAAGGAGGAAATGCCAGCAGAACGAGGATAGCGGTCAGCAAAACATTCCAGGTAAAGATCGACATACGAAACATCGTCATTCCAGGTGCACGCATTGTAAAGATGGTTGTAATGAAGTTAACACCACCGAGAATTGTTCCAACACCACTAATAGCTAAGCCAACTAGCCAAAGATCTGAACCGATACCCGGTGAGTACTGTGCATTTGATAATGGAGCGTAGACAGTCCAACCAAATGAAGCGGCACCACCTGGTGATAAAAAACCACCAAATGCCATCAATGAACCAAATAGATACAACCAGTAGGACAACATATTCAGACGTGGGAAGGCCACATCCGCTGCTCCGATTTGCAAAGGCATAATCACATTGGCAAACCCAACAAACAGTGGGGTTGCAAACATGAGCAACATAATTGTTCCGTGCATGGTGAAGATCTGGTTGTACTGCTCATTACTCAAGAACTGCATTCCTGGGCGAGCTAACTCTGCACGCAGGGCAAGGGCCAGGACTCCACCAATGAGGAACCAAACAAAAGAGGTGATCAGGTACAAGTAACCGATGGTCTTATGATCGGTTGAGGTGATCCACTTTACAAAGGATTTTCCCTTAGGAGTTGGCGAAGGACCACCTGCAGTAATCGTCGGCCTTTCTGCATATGTTGTCATGCTTGCCCTCCCTTAAGAGTTTCCAGATAAGCATCGAATTCTGCTGGAGTTACAACCTTTACTTTAAATAACATCTGAGTGTGATTTCGTCCACATAAAATGTTGCAACGACCCGGGAACTCACCCAACTTATTGGCGGTAAATTCCAGTTGGTTTGTTAATCCAGGAAGATTTTGCATCTGGATCATGAAGGCTGGAATCCAAAAACCATGCACAACATCATTGGCTGTAAGGGTGTATCGGACACGCTCCCCCAGTGGCACCACCAAAGTTGGGGTTTGCTCTGGAGTTCCGGTTACTACCGCGTTGGGACCAGCTTCCGGATAACCAAACTGCCAAGACCATTGAAATCCTTCGACGGTAATCTCATGTGCGTAGGTAGTAGTTTTTTCAGTAATAATCGTTTGCTTTTGTGCGGTGTAGTAGAAGAGAACGGCAACGATGATGAATGGAATGACGGTGTAAGCAACTTCAACTGGAACGTTGTACTGAGTCTGCTTAGGAAATGATGGATCATCCTTTTTGCCACGGTGAAAAACTGCCGGCCATAAAATTAAAATTAATGTAATGACACCAACAACTCCACCAGCAATCCAAGCCCCCTGCCATAGTGACAAGGATTGGTCATTCACACTTGTAACACCCTCTTCAAAGCCCAGACCTGATACTTGGGAGCAACCGGTAAGAAGAGCTAGCGGTGCTATAAAAAGGAGCGGCTTGAGTCTGCTCACAAAGGTGCGTCGGGACATGGGGTAAGGATAGTTTGAAATTCACGTGAGCGTGGCATGAGCCCAATCTTGGCGAGGGGTGGCACTGCTCACATTACTAAAGGTGGAGTGAAACCTCTTGGGCAGCGCTTTCTCCATACGCCTCTTGGAATCGGGCGATGAACTCATCTCGAGTAAAGCGATACTCCTGAGTGCCCAGCGTTTCAATCACATAGGTTGCAATGAGCGCTCCTAATTGAGCACATCGCTCATGTGAAACACCCCAGGCAAGTCCTGCGATAAATCCAGAACGGAATGAGTCGCCAACTCCAGTGGGATCGGTCTTTGACTTTTCCTGAGGACAGCTAACTTGAACAAACTCCCCCGCAGCGCTCTCCACCTTGGCTCCCTGAGAGCCAAGTGTGACAACGCGATACTTCACCCGCTCCAAAATCTCGCGATCACTCCAACCCGTTTTTTGCATTGCAAGTGCCAGCTCATACTCATTGAGAAATAGGTATGCAGCCCCATCAATGAGTAGCTTGATCTCATCGCCAGACATACGCGCCATCTGTTGAGATGGGTCGGCGGCAAATGCGATTCCTAGTTGACGGCAGACCTCTGAGTGGCGAAGCATCGCTTCTGGATCATCGGGTGAGATCACCATCATGTCCAGACGTCCGGTTTTTTCCATAATGGGGCTGAGTTCAATATTTCGAGCCTCTGACATTGCACCTGGAAAAAATGATGCGATCTGATTGAGATCTTGATCGGTAGTGACAACAAAGTGGGCGGTATGCAAGGTTGTCGAAACTAAGGTGTGGGATGTATCCACACCATGTCGAGTTAACCAGGCTTCGTAATCAGCCCAATCCTTTCCAACCGCTGCTATCAAAATTGGATTGAGTCCCAAGACGCCCATTCCATAAGCGATATTGGCGGCGCACCCACCACGACGAACATCGAGGCTATCGACTAAAAAACTCAAGGAGACCTTTTCAAGTGATCCAGCTACTAGGGAGTCGGTGAACCTTCCAGGGAAGGTCATCAAATGGTCAAGACCTACCGAACCCGCTACACCGATCTTCATGTAGGGATACTAATGTCTTGGCGCAGGAAAGTTAGTTAAAAGAATCGCCGCAAGCACATGAGCCTGCTGCATTTGGATTATCGATTGTGAAGCCCTGCTTTTCTATTGTGTCTACAAAATCAATAGTTGCACCAGCAAGGTATGGGTCTGACATCTTGTCAGTGATTACCTTGACCGATCCAAACTCACGAACAATGTCGCCATCCATATTGCGATCATCAAAGTACAACTGGTACTTAAGACCTGAGCAACCACCCGGCTGAACAGCTACACGCAGGTTAAGGTCATCTCGGCCTTCTTGGGCCAGTAGCGCAGATACCTTGGATGCGGCTACCTCGGTTAAAACAATGCCGGTTGCCGTTGTTGCCTCTGTTGTTGCCTCTGCTTGTGCCTCTGTTGTCATAGTTGCTCTCCTGTCGTGACTTGCCAATCTTACTCCTGGTACACCTCGGATGCGAGTCGAGCATTTCAAGAGTCGGGCTCTATAGTTGGCCCATGACTGAGAATGAAGGCAAAGGCCGTCCTACCCCAAAGCGAAAAGATGCCGAATCTAAGCGCAAGGTTTCATCTCTTGCTCCGCTTGTAAGCAAGGAGCAAAAGCGGGCTTCTAAGGCTCTTTCAAAGGAGAGCCGTATCGCTCAAAGAGCTGCATATCTTCGCGGAGATGAAGCGGCGTTACCTGCTCGCGATAGAGGTCCTGCTCGTCGATATGTTCGAAACTTTGTCGACTCACGTAGATCTATCGGCGAGTACTTTCTGCCAATTATTTTTGTCGTGCTTGTATTGACCTTATTTCCAATTGCAGCGGTTCAGATTGGTGCGATCGCATTGATGTACTCAGTCTTAGTTATCGCTGTCATTGATGGAATCTTTTTGTCACGTAAAATTCGCAAAGCAATTGAAGCCAAGTTCCCTGGGACATCAACTAAGGGGCTAGGAATGTATGCATGGCTTCGCTCGACTCAGATGCGTCGTTTGCGAGCTCCACATCCTCAGGTAAAGGTTGGCGATCCGATTAATTAAGCGCGAGGGTTAGGGCTCTCATTTTTCTTAGGGTCCCGCTCTGGCAAAGTTCCAAGAACTGAATCAATCGCCCGCATTATCTCGGCATCCAACTTCACACCAGATGCCTTCACATTTTCCTTCACCTGTTTTGGTTTAGTAGCTCCCATGATCGCCGATGAAACATTCGGGTTTTGCAAAACCCATGCGATTGCCAGTTGAGACATCGATAAACCAGCTTGATCTGCGATCGGCTTGAGCTTTTGTACAGCCTCCAAAACCTCATCCCGCAACCAACCCTTGATCATATTTGCGCCACTGCCCTTATCGGTTGCGCGAGAACCTGCCGGTGCCTTCTTTCCAGGAAGATACTTTCCAGTCAGAACACCTTGCGCCATAGGTGACCAGACGATCTGCCCAATACCCTCTTTTTGAGACAAGGGAACAACCTCTGCCTCAATTACTCGCCATAAAGCTGAGTACTGAGGTTGGCTTGAAACAAAGCGGTTATATCCCCGGGCATCTTGAACAGCTAGCGCAGATTTAATCTGCGAGGCGTTCCACTCAGAAAAACCAATATAGTGAACCTTGCCAGCACGGATCAGATCATCAAATGCGCTTAAGGATTCTTCTAGCGGTGTTTCATAATCAAAACGGTGCATTTGATACAGATCAATATGATCGGTTTGTAATCGCTTTAAAGATGCGTTGCACGATTCAATAATGTGTTTACGCGAAAGCCCACGGTCATTCTTGCCAGCACCCGTCGGGAAATAAACCTTTGTGAATAGTTCATAAGATTCACGTTTGACACCTTTAAGAGCTTTACCTAAAACAGTTTCTGCCTTTGTTCCTGCATACACATCTGCGGTATCAAAGGTTGTGATGCCTTCATCAAGTGCGGCTTTAACACATTTGATCGCAGCCTCTGATTCAATCTGATTTCCGTGGGTAATCCAGTTTCCGTAAGAGATCTCAGAAACATACATTCCGGTGCCGCCAAGGCGTCTATATTCCATGTCTGCAAGCCTATGACCTGCGCGCCTAGTTGCCAACCCCAGGGCGTTGTGGTTTGGTGTGCACACAACTTAATAGCTCCTCTACTGGGGGAAGTTCGGTGAAAATCCGACGCTGACCCGCAACCGTAAATCTGTAAAAGAGAACCATCTTTTTAAAGATAAGTCGGATTACCCATTAGAACGAGATGAGACAAACACCCGCCGAGGTTTGCGGGGTGTGCTCCTAACACCAAAGCTATTGGCGCCATTGCCATACCTTGGTGCGGTTCACTCCCTGTGAGACTCTTTCTTTTTGAGAGGCTACACAGCAATGAAGTTCAAAGTATTTTTTCTAGCGTTACTGATCTCCTTACTATCAACTCCACAAGCACCAGCAGCTGAAACTGGATGGCGCTATTGGGGCTACTTCCAAGCAGCACCTGGTGCAACAGCCTGGACCGCTGCGATGACAGGACCAACAGTTGCCGTGGCAGATGGTTCTGTAGAGGGTTGGGCATTTACATTTAGTAATGATGCGGTGCCAGATGCTAAAGCACCCAAGGTGGCTCCCTCCTTTTCCAAGATTTGTGGAAAGACAAAGGCTATGGCCGGCAAAAAACGTGTTGCCGTAATGGTTGATTTTGGCTCTGCAGTCTTGCGCCCTAAAGGTGAAAGAACTCCACGACTTATTCAGCGGTGCATAGTCGCTGAACAGGATGCGCTCGGTATCGACATCTTGGGTCAAGCGGTAAAGGTTCGAGCACAAGGCTCGGGCTTTATCTGCGGACTCAACGGTTACCCAGCTAAAGAGTGTGGCGTTGAAATGAAAACTCCTAAGGGATACCTCAAGAAGTAAGTATGACTCAACCATCACTGCACCCATTTACCTGGTGGCTTTGGGCTATCGGATTGGCCGTTGCCATTGTTCGATTTGATAGCACCTGGTTCACATTGTCATGTGTGGGTGTAGTGATGGTGCTTGTTTTCAGGCTCAGAGATGATGCGCCATGGGCCAAGAGTTTTGATTGGACCTTGAAGTTATCGGCTTGGATCTTAGGGGTCAGAACAATCATAGGAATCACAATTGGCGTGCCAATTCCGGGCACTGAACTTTTTAGATTACCTGTCCTGCCGCTACCTACATGGATGCCAGGAATTCGAATTGGTGGTGTGGTTACCTGGGAACGATTATCTTCATCATTGTCAGAGGGGTTGCTCATCTGCTCCATCATTGTCATCTTCGGTGCCGCAGCATCTCTAACCAGTCCTCATCGCTTACTTCGCGTATTGCCCATTTACATCTATGAGTTTGCCGTCGCGGTTGTGATCGCAACATCAGTTCTGCCACAACTTGTTGGTTCAGTTAAGCGAATTCGTTTAGCACAACGGTTGCGCGGAGAAAATACCCGCGGATTCAGATCATGGAAACGTGTTGCAATTCCACTACTTGAAGAGTCACTTGCTCGATCACTTGATTTGGCCGCCGCCATGGATAGTCGCGGGTACGGGGTGAGCAAGAAGCGTTCCCGCTACCGCCCCATTTCATGGCGACTCAAGGATTCTCTTGTCGTGATCTTAGCTATTGGATTGGTCGTGATCTCATGATCAAGTTTTCCCATGTCTCTTTGATCTACCCAAACTCAACGACAACTGTTCTGGAAGATCTCAATCTGACAATTGCAGAAGGAGAGCTGGTTTTAGTTATAGGTCCTACCGGGTCAGGCAAATCTTCATTGTTGCGACTTATCAATGGGTTAGTTCCCCACCACACCGGCGGCATCCTAGCTGGAGATATATGTGTGAACGGGGTTTCAACTCAAATGACTAAGCCTGGTGGTATGGCCCACCTGATTGGAATCGTTGGACAAAACCCGGCAAATGGCTTTGTTGCCGACACAGTTGAAGAGGAGCTTGTATTTGGAATGGAAGTTCTTAACCTTCCTAATGATGTGATGCGCAAACGTGTTGAGGAGGTTTTGGATCTGCTCAGCCTTGCCGCGCTGCGCAATCGATCAATTGCGACATTAAGTGGTGGAGAACAACAAAGAGTTGCCATAGGTGCCGCCTTGGTAACCCATCCGAAGGTCTTAGTTTTGGATGAGCCAACAAGTGCTTTAGATCCAATCGCTGCAGAAGAGGTGCTATCGATTCTGCATCGCTTGGTCCATGATCTAGGTCTTACCGTTGTAATCGCCGAACACAAGTTAGAACGTGTCATTCAATTTGCCGATCGAATCGTTTACATCAATGGCGATGGCGCAGCAAATGTCGGAACACCTGAGGAGATTCTGATGCAATCGCCTATCGCACCTCCCATTGTGCATCTAGCTAGAGCTTTGGGATTGAAGGAGATCGGAGTCACGGTCCGAGAGATGCGCAGAATGACAACACATCTGCGAGAAGCGATTGCTTCTCATCCAGTTGCAGATTCACAAAAGCCGACCGAAACCGTTATCTCCTTTGACAAGCTCACAGTTGTTTACGAGAACCAAACCGCACTGAACAACATCTCTTCAACAATTTGTGCCGGAGAAATTGTGGCGGTCATGGGTAGAAATGGCGCTGGCAAAAGCTCCTTATTAAAGGCCATTGCCGGAGTGAACCGACCTGGGACAGGGGTAATCAAGGTACTTGGCGATGATCCATACGATCTACAGGGTAAAAAGCGACGAGAAGCTATTGGCTTTATCCCGCAGGAGCCAAGCGATCTCTTGTATGGACAATCTGTCAGTATCGAATGCGCGCAAGCCGATCGCGATAACGAGTTAGCTGCAGGCACTACCTATGAGGTTCTGCAACAACTTGTTCCAGGAATATCTCTGTCTACCCATCCTCGCGATTTATCTGAAGGTCAGCGCCTTGGATTGGCCCTTAGCGTTGTGCTCTCTTCAAATCCATCTATCTTGATCTTGGATGAACCAACACGAGGCCTTGATTATGAAGCTAAAAATGAACTTACTCGGATGTTGGTTAACTTTGCAGCAGCCTTTGGCAAAGCGGTTTTGTTAGCCACCCACGATGTAGAACTTGTAGCAGAGCTGGCCAATAGGGTCATCTTCATCGCAGATGGAGACATCGTTGCAGATGGAACAACCTTGGATGTTCTACTTTCCTCTCCTGCATTTGCGCCACAGGTAGCCAAGGTGGTCTCACCGCAGCCATGGCTGCGTGTTAAGGATGTAGTTGCTGCGATTGAAGGCATGCAATGAAGACAACACCAGATGTCATAGCCTTTTCTCGCAGAACAGGAATGATTCTCTGCGTTGCATCACTTTTTAGCGCAGCTGGTTTTCTGTGGCCCTTTTTCTATGTTGGTGAGAACCTTCCCCAAACCCAACTCTTTTTTTGGTGCGCGGTTGCGTTCTCCTTTGTTGTAGTAGTTCTCCAAGTATCGAGCCAGCAGTTGGATGCAAAATCTGTAGCTCTCTTAGGTGTTTTGTCCGCTCTGATCGCTGCGCTTCGACCACTTGGTGCTGGTGCGGTTGGCATCGAGCCGATGTGGTTTGTATTAATCCTGAGTGCACGAGTCTTTGGTCCATCCTTTGGCTTTCTTTTGGGAATGATCTCTATGTTTGTATCTGCACTTCTTACAGGTGGAATTGGTCCCTGGCTTGGCTATCAGGTTTTTGCTGCCGCTTGGATTGGACTACTTGCAGGATCTCTACCCAAGAGAACGCGGGGTCATCAGGAGATTCTGATGTTGATTTGCTACAGCATCTTTGCCTCTGGTTTTTTTGGCATATTGATGGATCTTCAATTTTGGCCATGGGCTTTGGGCTCAAACACTCAACTTTCATACCTACCCAATGGGGATCTATCGGAAAATCTCTCCCGTTTTCTCACCTTCCACTTTGCTACAGCGATGGCTTGGGATCTTCCACGAGCGATCTTTACCTGCACACTTATTGCCCTCACGGGAGGTGCTGTTCTTTCAGCGCTGCGACGAACACATACTCGTGCCGCTTTTTTGGCCCCTGTTGTCTTTAACGAACATGTGAAGTAGCAAAGGGAAGCTTTACCACCTCGCACTGAGAGTCACGCCCTCTGACATCAATCACAAGGGCTTGTCCAATTTCAGTATCTGATTTCAACAGCGCTAGACCAATGCCAAGCTTTAAGGTTGGAGAGAATGTTCCACTAGTTACTTCGCCGACAACTTCTCCTGCAAGATTTTTGACGATCATTCCGGCTCGTGGAATTCCGCGGTCGAGGGATTTAAGAGCAAAACTCTTTCGTGCCGTTCCATTTTCTTTCTGCATCTTCAAGCTCTCTGAGCCAATGAAGCTCTGCTTTTTCCAGCCAACCGCCCAAGTAGCGCTAGCTTCGACAGGAGAGATCTGCAAACTCAGCTCATGCCCATGCAATGGGTATCCCATTTCAGTTCTTAAGGTGTCACGTGCTCCTAGCCCGCAGACTAAGCCACCCATTGGGGCGATTACATCTGTTATCGCATCCCAAACACGTGATGCATCCTGGACTCGAGGAAGTAACTCATAACCAAGTTCTCCGGTGTATCCAGTGCGACACACAATGACATCTGCTCCAGAGATTGTGACATGTGTAAATGCCATGTAATCAATATCTACATGTACTCCTAGCTTGGTCAGCACATCTGGTGCCAGTGGGCCTTGAACCGCAAGTACTGCAAAATCTGTGTGCAGATTGGTGACGACTATGCCGACAGGTGCTTGTCGCTGTAATACCTCCACCACATCAGATGTATTGGATGCATTGGGCACCAAAAAGAAATCACTGTCAGAGTTGCGATATGCGATTAAGTCATCAACAACTCCTCCATCAGGAGCACACAACAATGTGTATTGAGCTGAGCCATTGTCGATCTTGGTCAGGTCATTAGTGAGGCAACGGTTGAGAAACTCTAGAGCGCCATTACCTATTACTGAGGCTTTGCCCAGGTGGGATACATCGAACAGGCCTACCCGTTCACGTACAGCGGCGTGTTCGGCGAGAACTCCACCCCCTGGATACTCGATCGGCATCATCCATCCACCAAAATCAGCCATCTTCGCGTTGAGCGCTAGGTGTTTATCGTTCAGTGGCGAGCTCTTCATTGTGCAAACCTATCAATACTTCTATTACGCTTCAGGGTATGAGCACATTAAAGATTTCAGATGGCGTCGTTAAAGATGAGGTTCTAGTCCTTGGGCTTGCCTCAACTAATTCAAAGGGTGGCATCGCCATTGAAACCGGCGAGATGGCGATCGATACCAAAACAGTTTTAGCCCACCTTGTAGATATGGGAGCAACTGGAAAGGCTGATGAGGTTATTAAGGTGCCCGGAACTCATGTTCGCATGTTGGTCTTCACCGGTCTTGGCGTTAAATCTTCACAGTACTCACATGAAACTCTTCGCAGAGCAGCAGGTGCTGCATCGCGGGCACTTGCAGGAACGGCTTCAGCGACATTTTCGCTACCGGCTAAATCCCTTGCCGAAGTTGCAGCGATTGCTGAAGGTGCTGCACTTGGAGCGTACTCATTCACTGAGTTCCGCGGTTCAACAAAGGCCGATTTCAAGGCACCACTCAAGGTGATCACCATTCATTCAAAGCTAGCGTCGACAACAGATGCAAAAGCGGCGGTATCACGTGCAGCTATCGTTGCCAAGTACACATACTTAGTGAGAGATTTGATTAATACACCACCAAGTCACTTAACACCTGATTCATTTACCAAGAAGATGGCCGCGGTTGTAAAAGCCGCCGGTGGCGCTAAAGCTGGCTTAAAGGTTTCGATCTGGGATGAGAAGCAACTTAAATCTCAGGGCTTTGGTGGAATTATTGGTGTCGGACAAGGCTCTGCCAATCCTCCACGCCTGCTTCACATCTCTTACACACCAAAGGGCAAGGCGGCAAAGCGTTATGCATATATTGGAAAGGGAATCACCTTTGACACCGGTGGTTTGGCGCTAAAGCCAGCGGCCGGTATGGAAGCGATGAAATCAGATATGAGTGGTGCTGCCGCTGTTAGCGCCGCTGTGGTTGCAATCGCTGAATTGAAGTTGAATGTAGCAATTGATGCCTGGGCACCATTGGCTGAAAATATGCCGAGTGATACAGCAACCCGCCCCAGTGACATCATCACAATCTTTGGCGGAAAGACGGTGGAGGTTCTCAATCCAGATGCTGAGGGTCGATTGGTTTTGGCAGATGCCTTAATGAAGGCACAGAGCTCAAAAAATAAGTTGGATGGAATTGTCGATGTTGCTACCTTGACCGGAGCCCAAGTAGTTGCATTAGGAACTCGCACTAGCGCGGTCATGACAAACAATCCCGATTTCAGTGCTGCCTTTTTGAAGGTCACCGCTTTGAGTGGAGAACAGTTCTGGCCGATGCCACTGCCTGAAGAGCTACGGGCCTCATTAGATTCACCAGTTGCAGATCTTGCCAATATTGGAGATCGCATGGGAGGAATGCTGGTGGCCGGTCTTTTCTTGAAGGATTTTGTCGCCGCAGATATGCCATGGCTTCACTTAGATATTGCAGGCCCTGCCTACAACGAAGCGAAGCCTCATGGCTACACACCAGTGGGCGGAACGGGCATCTCCCTGCGCTCACTTGTGACCTTGGCCGAGCAGGGGTAGCCCTTCCCGGCGCATTGGGAACTTTGCCCCTGTTTGGGGCAAGATAGGCACATAACCCGTATGGGTATTTGGAGGGAGCTGTTGAGTGTCTCAATTTGATCTGGTAATCCTCGGTGGAGGCAGCGGTGGTTACGCCGCAGCTCTTCGTGGCGCGCAGCTGGGCTTGAGCGTGGCCTTAATCGAAGCGGACAAGGTCGGCGGCACATGCTTACACCGTGGATGTATCCCAACAAAGGCGTTGTTGCACGCCGCTGAGATCGCAGATGGCGCACGCGAGGGTTCACACTTTGGAGTGAAATCAACCTTTGATGGCATGGATATGGCTGGAGTTAACTCCTATAAAGATGGCGTGATTAACAAACTGCATAAGGGTTTGGCAGGTTTAGTAAAGTCTCGAAACATTACCTACATTGAAGGCTATGGAAAGTTAGTTTCCAAGGATACCGTCGAAGTAAATGGAACCCGCTACACCGGGAAGAATGTAATTCTTGCTACCGGTTCTTATGCAAAGACACTTCCAGGTCTTGAGATCGATGGCGAAAAGATAATTACTTCAGACCATGGAACCAAAATGTCATATGTTCCAAAGAGTGTGATCGTTCTTGGCGGCGGAGTTATTGGTTGTGAGTTTGCATCTGTATGGAAATCTTTTGGCTCTGAGGTAACGATTATCGAGGGCCTACCTCATCTGATCGCCCTTGAAGATGAATCATCAAGTAAGCAGTTAGAGCGTGCCTTCCGCAAGCGCGGGATTAACTTTGAATTAGGAGTTCGATTTAAATCTGCGACCAAGAGTGCAGATGGCGTGACTGTGACACTTGAAGATGGAAAGACATTTACCGCAGAGATTCTTATGGTCTCAGTTGGACGCGGTCCCGTTTCGGCAAACCTTGGGTATGAAGAGCAAGGGGTTGCTATGGATCGCGGCTATGTACTTGTCGATGACAAGTGCCGTACCAACGTACCGGGTATCTGGGCGGTTGGAGATTTGATCCCAACCTTGCAGCTAGCCCACGTAGGTTTTGCAGAAGGTATTTTGGTGGCTGAAGAGATCGCTGGATTAAATCCTCGGGCCATCAATTACGATGGCATCCCACGTGTTACATATTCAGATCCTGAGGTCGCATCAGTTGGTTTAACAACTGCAGAGGCGAAAAAGCGTGGTCATGAGGTAGTTGAACTTAGCTATGACCTTGCAGGAAATGGAAAGGCTCAAATTCTTAACACAGCAGGTTCCATCAAACTTGTGTCGCAAAAGGATGGTCCAGTTCTTGGCATCCATATGGTTGGTGCACGAGTCGGCGAACTTCTTGCTGAAGCAGAATTAATTTACAACTGGGAGGCTCGCGCAAGTGATGTTGCTCCTTTGATCCATGCACACCCAACACTGTCAGAGGCGATGGGCGAGGCTCATATGGCACTTGCAGGCAAACCGCTTCACGCACACGGATAACCAAGGAGAGAAATAGATGACATTCTCAGTAACGATGCCAGCACTCGGCGAGAGCGTTAGCGAAGGCACGGTCACTCGTTGGTTAAAGGCTGAAGGCGATCACGTCAATGTTGATGAGCCACTCCTAGAAGTTTCTACTGACAAGGTTGATACAGAGATCCCATCACCTGTTTCAGGAACTCTCCAAAAGATTGTTGTGCAGATTGATCAAACAGTTCCAGTGGGAGCAGAGCTTGCGATTATTGCGGATGCCTCCGAAGCAAGTGCTCCTGTTCAGGTGGCACAGGTTCCG
>CAMDCL010000002.1 GCA_945890205.1 Bifidobacterium breve
TGAATCAATGGGAATCAAATCTGATGCACCACTATGTATGACATGTGGAGTAAAGATGCGTATGTCAGGTGCATGTTTCGTATGCGAAGGTTGCGGAAACACATCTGGTTGCAGCTAAGAAATTACATGTCTTAACCAACCCCGTTAAAAGCCCCGTCAATCACTGCGATTGGCGGGGTTTTTACTGCCAGAGTGCTGGCACACGCTCAGGAAATTTTGCCCATCAATATCACAGGTACTTCTCATTGAAGGCTCATACCCCCGGGGGTACGGTGTCTTTATAAGGAAGAAGCAGTTAAATCAACTGATTCAACACCTTAAGAAATGCAGGTTAGATCATGAGAGCAAAGAAATTCACAGCAGCGGTTGTTCTTTCTGTAATCGCAGCGGTTGGCTTTGCCCCATTGGCAAATGCGGCAGTGCGTCCGACTACAGCCCAAAAGCTTCAACTTCAATACCTTATTGAAGAGGAAAAATTGGCGCGCGATGTCTATCTCTACCTAGCAGAGAATGTGACTACTTTGAAGTTTGCGAACATTGCAAAATCTGAACAGACACATATGGATCAGATCGCAGTAATTTTGAAGACTTACAACTACTTCAACCCAACAACCACTCGTGCGCCAGGAGTCTTCCGTGACAAGACATTACAAGCCTTGTACAACAAACTGATCGTCCAGGGTTCAACAGATGTAGCCGCTGCGATGCAGGTTGGCCGGGATATTGAAAACTTAGATATCAAAGATCTTCAGGTGATGCTGAAGTCAACAATGCCAGCAGATATGAAGTTAGCCCTGAACAATCTATTGAAGGGCTCCACCAACCACTTGGCAGCTTTTAGCCGCTAAGGATGTGATCAAAACCCCGTCAATCACTGCGATTGGCGGGGTTTTTCATGTATCCAGCATGGCAAGTGGCAGGTTAGAATGAGTACGTTGTTTTCGGGGTCGATGTAATTTCGAACCGGCGGTTAAAGTCCGCGACCCGATACCTGCCAGGTATCGGTTGACTCAGTGAAACTCTGAGACCGACGGTTAAAGTCCGGATGAGAGAAAACCAACAAAGGGTCGGCGCATGCCTACCCTCTTTGTGCATTTCTCTGCCACCCCGGAAGCCTCTTTGAAACTCAAAAAGAGCGGGGGCAAAGCCAGTGAAAATGGATTACACAGTTGCGATGCAACGTGCCATCGCCCTGTCGGAAAAAGGTTTAGGAAAGACAGCGCCCAACCCAATTGTTGGTGCAGTGATTATTGATGCAACGGGCAAGATTGTGGCCGAAGGTTTTCATGATCGAATGAAGTCGCCGGATCACGCAGAAGTTGTTGCCATTAAAGCAGCAGGGGATAAAGCAAAGGGTTCAACAATTGTTGTGACCCTCGAACCATGTAATCACACAGGCAGCACCGCTCCATGTGTTCAAGCAATCATCGATGCAGGTATTACAACCGTTGTCTTTGCGGTCAGTGATCCCAATAAAAAGGCGGCAGGGGGAGCGGCGGCTCTTCGCGCAGCAGGAATCACCGTTGTTGAAGGTGTATTAAAGGATGAGGCCGCCTTTTCAAACCGTGCGTGGCTGATGAAGATTGGTAAGAACAGACCATTTTTTACCTGGAAGGTTGCAGCAACCCTTGATGGCAAGGTCGCAGCAGCTGATGGAACATCACAGTGGATCACCAACGAGGCATCACGTGCCGATGTGCAGATGCTGCGCCGTCAGGCAGATGCGATTTTGGTTGGTACCAATACCGTCATTACAGATGATCCCCATTTAATACCGCGTGGAGATTTCGCTGGCTACACCCACAACCCAATCCGCGTTGTGTGCGGCGAACAAGAGTTACCCAAGGATGCACAAGTTTTTGATGATGCGGCCCTTACCGTTGTTGTTAAATCCAAGGATCTAGATGTTCTGGTTGAAAAGCTAAATGAACTAGGCATTAATCACGTATTTGTCGAAGCTGGGCCAACACTTGGAAGTGCGATGTTAGATGGCTGCCTGCTAGATGAGTTAATCATCTACCAAGCACCAGCGCTTCTGGGTACGGGCAAGCACTTCTTTGCCTTTGATTACCCCACCACGATTACCGACCAGATGCGCATGGATCATCTGGGCACTCAGGTTTTTGAGGGCGATGTTAAATCGGTCTATCGCATAAGGAATGGTGAGTGATGTTTACAGGATTAATTGCCGAGCTAGGTCATATCACCGCCATTGAAAAGGGGGAAAGCTCTGCCGTATTTACAATCGCAGCCCCTGCGCTGATTTCACAGATCGCACTGGGAGATTCAGTTGCTATCAATGGGGTCTGCTTAACCGCAACATCAATAAGTGGCGATACCTTTACCGCAGATGTGATGGTTCAAACCTTGGCGGTTACATCACTGTCACAACTAACGGTGGGCGGTGCGGTCAACCTTGAATTAGCAGCGCTGCTCAATACCCGTATGGGTGGACATATGGTGCAGGGCCATGTCGATGGCGTTGCAACAGTTGTTGCAATAACCCCCGGAGAAAAGTGGGCACAGTTAGATATCACCGTGCCTGACAAGCTTGCTAAGTATATTGTCAACCAAGGTTCAATCTGTCTCGATGGTGTCTCATTGACTGTCGGAGAAATTAATGACTCCAACAATAACGTCACAGTGTGGTTGATTCCAGAAACTTTGGAACGCACCAATTTGTCTACTAAAAAGTCGGGCGATTTAATCAACATCGAGGTTGATGTGCTGGCTAAGTATGTAGAGCGACTATTAGCCAAGGGTGAGAAAAAATGAGTAACCTGCAAAAGGTGCTAGATGCCTACAAAAATGGGGATCTGATCATTGTTACCGATGATGCCAACCGGGAGGATGAAGGTGATCTGATGGTGCTGGCGGAAAAGGCCACACCTGAAAAGGTTGCATTTATGGTGCGCCATACAACTGGAATCTTGTGTGTTGCAATGACTGCAGAGCGGGCTCGCACCTTGCGCCTGCCACTGATGGTTGAAGAGAACCAGGATTCAAAAAAGACCGCCTTTACAGTCAGCGTTGATTACAGGGTTGGAATCACAACAGGTGTTAGCGCAACAGAGCGTTCAAATACTGTTCGGGCGCTAGCTGATACAGCGGTAACCCACGCAGATTTCATCCGTCCTGGCCACATATTTCCGCTGATTGCAGATGCCGGTGGGTTGGATGCTCGCGGTGGACACACTGAAGCAGGTGTTGCACTGTCCTACTTAGTGGGCGCACAGCCTGTGTGTTTATTATCTGAGATCGTCAATGATGATGGATCCATGGCACGCGGTGCATCACTTACCGCCTTTGCCCAGCAACACTCAATCCCGATGATCTCTGTTGAAGAGCTCAAGGCCATCGCTGCGCTACCACCAACTACTCAATCCTCATTTGAGTTTGCATGGGCACAGCTCCCGTTGCGCACCGGTTTATGGTCGATTGCAACATATCCAGGGCTTCGCCAACGTGAACACGCTGTCATTGCATTTGGTGATGCTGGCAAGGCTCCGATGATTCGAATTCATAGCGAGTGCTTTACCGGCGATGTTGTTCATTCACAACGCTGTGACTGCGGTGAGCAGTTAGAAAAATCTATCTCACTTATTCAAAGCCATGGCCATGGATACATCATCTATCTGCGCGATCATGAAGGTCGCGGAATCGGGTTGACTGAAAAGATTAAGGCGTATCAATTACAAGATGCGGGCATGGACACTATCGATGCCAATCTGCATTTGGGACATGAGATCGATGCGCGTGATTGGTCTGATGCAGTTGCAATTGTTAAGGCGCTAGGGGTTAAAGAGGTAACGCTTTTGACCAACAACCCCAACAAGGTTCAAGCCTTACGCACAGCAGGGGTTGAGGTAACTCAGGCCAATCTAACCGTTGCACCAAATACTTTTAATGAAAAGTATCTAGCTACCAAGGAAGAAAAACTTGGTCACTTACGAGGAGGCAAGTAAATGGCAGGACATGCACCGATCATCGAGATCAAGAAATTTCCAAAAGCAAAGGTAATGATCATCTCCGCCGCCTGGCATCTAGATATTTGCAATGATCTCATCGCTGGCGCGCAGCGAGCGTTAGAGCAAGCAGAGGTAGGTACGGTTCGCGTGCAGTATGTTCCGGGCTCCTTTGAAATTCCACTAGCTGCTCAATATGCATTTGAGGCAGGCTTTGATGCCGTTGTTGCGGTCGGCTTGGTGCTCAAAGGTGAGACACCTCACTTTGAGTATGTCTGCCAAGGTGTAACTCAAGGTGTCATTGATGTGTCACTCAAGTACGGAAAGCCAATTGGCTATGGCGTTTTGATGTGTAACGATCTAGATCAAGCGCTTGCACGTTGTGGCCGCCCAGATAGCACAGAAGATAAGGGTTACGACAGCGCAGTCGCCGCCCTAGAACTTTTGCGTTTAAAGACCCCCTAGATAGACTCGGCTTCGTGAGCGTAACCAGCGCAGGTGCGGCCTTCAAAAAGGCCTTAGCTGAAGAATCCCCACTTCAGATTATTGGAACCATTAACGCTAACCATGCTCTTTTAGCCAAGCGCGCAGGATTTCGTGCGATCTATCTCTCTGGTGGTGGGGTTGCGGCAGGATCCTTGGGTATTCCAGATTTAGGAATCACAACCCTTGAGGATGTCTTAATTGATGTTCGCCGAATCACCAATATCTGCGATACACCTTTGTTGGTAGATGCCGACACTGGTTTTGGGCCATCGGCTTTTAACATCGGCCGCACAGTAAAGGAGCTGATCAAAGCTGGAGCGGCCGCAATGCATATCGAAGATCAGGTTGGTGCAAAACGTTGCGGACATCGCCCCAATAAAGAGATTGTCTCTAAGGGCGAAATGGTTGATCGCATTAAAGCAGCTGTTGATGCACGTACCGATGAGAAGTTTCAGATCATGGCCCGCACCGATGCGATCGCTAATGAGGGTATTGATTCGGCGCTAGATCGTATCCACGCATATATTGAAGCTGGCGCAGATTTGATCTTCCCTGAAGCGGTAGAAAGCCTTCAGGATTTCGCCATAATTTCATCGGCTGTTTCCGTTCCGATACTGGCAAATATCACCGAGTTTGGAAAGACTCCACTGTTTACTCGCCAGGAGCTAGCGGCCAATGGGGTCAGAATGATCCTGAACCCGCTCTCAGCCTTCCGAGCGATGAACAAGGCGGCTGAAAATGTCTACACTGCGATTCGTCGTGAGGGCACACAGGCTGGTGTGATCGACACGATGCAGACACGTGAAGAGTTATATGAAGCTATTAATTACTATCAATATGAAAAAGCACTTGACCAAACACTAGGTAAAGACAACGGGTAGGGACCATGACAGAAATCAAAGTAAAAAAGTCAGTTGCACTCTCTGGAGTTCCAGCGGGAAGTACAGCGCTGAGCGCAGTTGGTGGAGCAGATCTTCACTACCGTGGATACTCAATCAAGGATTTAGCCGATAACTGCGAGTTTGAAGAGGTTGCATACCTTTTGGTCCATGGTGCACTTCCTACTCAGGCTCAGTTAGATGGTTACAAGGCAAAGCTCAAAGGCCTACGCGGGCTTACACCTCAGGTGAAGACAGTCCTGGAACAACTTCCAGCATCTGCCCATGCGATGGATGTATTGCGTACAGGATTTTCAGCCTTGGGTGCGATTACTCCGGAGTCAACACAACACACAGAGGCAGAGGCGCGGGATATCGCAGACTCAATGCTGGCAAAGACCGGTTCACTTCTTGGTTACTGGCACCACTTTGCAAACAACGGAAAGCGCATTGAAGTTGAAACAGATGATGATTCAATCGGTGCGCACTTTTTACACCTGCTGCATGGGCAAAAGCCAAGTGCGTTGTGGGAAAAGGCGATGCATGCCTCCCTTGTTTTGTATGCAGAGCACGAGTTCAACGCTTCAACATTTACCGGTCGCGTAATTGCAGGCACCGGTGCTGATATTTACTCATGTGTTACAGGCTCTATCGGAGCGCTCAGCGGTCCCAAGCATGGTGGAGCAAATGAGGTTGCACTTGAGATTCAACTTCGTTACTCAACGCCAGATCAAGCAGAGGCTGATATTCGAAAGCGTGTCGATGCAAAGGAAGTTGTGATTGGCTTTGGACACCCTGTCTACACAGTTTCAGATCCTCGTAATGAGATCGTCAAGGTTATTACAAAGGAGCTGGCAGAAGAAGCTGGCAAGGAAAATCTCTACAACATTGCAGAACGTATTGAATCGGTGATGTGGGAGGTCAAGAAGATGTTCCCTAACGTCGACTGGTTCTCAGCTGTTGCATATGATGCGATGAAGATTCCAGTTAATTACTTCACTCCGCTCTTTGTGATGGCACGTATTTCAGGTTGGACAGCTCACGTGATTGAGCAGCGCAACGATGGCAAGATTATTCGCCCAACAGCTACCTATGTTGGTCCGGAAGATCTTGCCTTTGTACCTATCGATAAGCGTTAATTAATGTCGGCCCATCTTTCTCAAGGGAACCAGCCATACGATCAAGCGATTATCGATATCGTCGATTACGTCTTGCTGTACGAGATTAAATCTCCGGTTGCTTACGAGACTGCATGGAACTGCTTTCTGGACACACTTGGTTGTGGCCTTGAAGCCCTTGAATATGAAGCCTGCACCAAGTTGTTGGGCCCTGTTGTTCCAGGATTAACCGTGGCTAACGGTGTAAAGGTTCCAGGAACTAAACATGTTGTAGATCCAGTGCAAGGTGCCTTCAACATCGGCGCGATGATCCGCTGGTTAGATTTCAATGACACCTGGTTAGCCGCTGAATGGGGACATCCTTCAGATAACTTGGGAGCGATCCTTGCAACAGCAGATTGGCTCAGCCGCACAACAGATAAGAAGTTCACAGTCAAAGATGTTTTAACTGCGATGATCAAGGCGCATGAGATTCAGGGATGTATTGCGCTAGAGAACTCATTTAACAAGGTAGGTCTCGACCATGTCATTCTGGTCAAGGTCGCATCAACCGCTGTAGTTGCGCAAATGATGGGTTTAACACGAGATCAAGCCTTGGCAGCGGTTTCACTAGCGTGGATCGATGGACAATCACTTCGTACCTATCGACACTTTCCCAATGCAGGATCACGTAAATCTTGGGCGGCAGGGGATGCGACAGCTCGCGCAGTGCGTCTGGCATTAATCGCAAAGACTGGCGAGATGGGTTACCCATCAGCGCTGACTGCAAAAACTTGGGGCTTCTACGATGTCTCATTTAAGGGCAAAGAGTTCACCTTCCAACGCACCTACGGCACATATGTAATGGAAAACATTTTGTTTAAGATCTCATTTCCAGCTGAGTTTCATTCGCAAACAGGTGTTGAAGCTGCGATGACGATCTATCACCAGATGCAGGCTGCGGGTAAGAGTTCAGATGAGATCGCAAAGGTCACGATTCGTACCCACGAAGCGTGTATCCGAATCATCGATAAGAAGGGTCCACTCAATAACCCTGCAGATCGCGATCACTGTATTCAGTACATGGTTGCGGTTCCATTTATCTTTGGTCGATTAACCGCTCGTGATTATGAAGAGGATATTGCGGCAGATCCACGTATCGATGCGCTACGTGAAAAGATTGTTTGCGTCGAAGATCCGGCATACACAGCTGATTATCACAACCCTGAAAAGCGATCGATCGCTAACGCAATTACCGTGGAATTTACAGATGGCACCGTATTTGAAGAGGTCGCTGTCCAGTACCCAATCGGCCATGCACGACGCCGGACCGAAGGTATTCCGCTGTTGATTGAAAAGTACAAGACCAACCTGGCCCGAATTTATGATGCTGATAAGCAGAAGCAGATCATTGATCTGTGCCTTGATTACGACAAGCTTTCAACTACTGCAGTAGATGAGTTTATGGATTTGCTGGCTCTTTAATGAGCGACATGTCAGCACAGGTGCGGCGCGCACTAGATGTTGCGGTTGAGGCAATTGGTGGTTCTGCTCGTGATGGCCAGATTGAAATGGCTGAAGCGGTTGCAAATGCGCTAACAAATCGACATCACCTAATGGTTCAAGCTGGAACCGGTACCGGTAAATCACTTGCTTATTTGATCCCCGGAATCGTTCACGGGCGCAAGGTATTGGTTGCAACAGCCACCCTTGCACTACAAAGACAGCTGGTAGATCGCGATCTTCCCGCAGTTGTTCCGGCACTTGAAAAAGAGTTAGGTCGAGAGATCTCCTACGCCATTTATAAGGGTGTTGGAAATTATGTGTGCCTACAAAAGATGAATAGCGAGGATGTTGACCCAGATACCGAGTTAGTGATGGAGGTTTCATCACTAGAAAAGGATGCCAAGCGTCTGATCGCTTGGGCCAAGACCCCAGGTGTTAGCGGAGATCGTGATGATGCACCTGAAGTTGATCGACGAGTATGGGCGGCTAATAGCACATCAGGTCGTGAATGTGTGGGCGCTGATGTGTGTGCATTTGGATCGCAATGCTTTGCAGCCAATGCAAAGGCAAAGGCGCAAACGGCAGATATTGTCATTACAAATCACACCCTGCTTGCGATCGAGATTGTGGACTCGCATCCAATTTTGCCTGAACGAGATTGTGTCATTTTGGATGAGGCGCATGAGTTTATGGATCGAGCAACTCAAGCTGTCACCGATGAGTTAACCTCTAATCGAGTTTTACGGGCAGCGGCGATGGCCCGAAAGTTCATGCCGGGCAAGCTTGCAGATGCATTCCATAAAGCTGCAAATGATTTTCATGAATCTATGGTTGATTACGGCGAAGATATTAAGGGTGATCTATCGGCGCAGGGTCGCCTTGAGCAGATCCCACAATCCCTAGAGTTTTCAATTCGCAAGGTTATGGAGAGCTCAAAGGCGATCATGCAGTTCTTAGCTGCAGATGATGAGATCATCGACACTGATGAGTTAGCAGAGCGTGCTCGAGTGAAAGGTGCGGTCAATGAGATTGCAACGACTGCAACAACAATTTTGAAGCTAGGCGATGGCCTAGTGCTGTGGTATGAACCAACATTTTCTACCTTGTACTTAGCGCCCTTGTCGGTATCTGATGTGTTACGCGAAAATCTTTTGACCCAGACCCCGGTCATTGCAACATCTGCAACATTGACCGTTGGTAAGGGCTTTGATTCGATGGCCAAGAGCATCGGCTTTTTAGTCAATGAAGAGCTCAACGCTGAAGTTAAAGATGGTGAAGTTGATCCGGCCAATGTTCAAATGCTCGATGTCGGCTCTCCCTTTGATTTTGCTAATCAAGGTGTGCTGTACATGCCTAAGCATCTGCCAGAGCCAGGTCGTGATGGTCCTAGCCAAGAGGTTTTGACTGAACTAGGTGAGCTCATTGACGCAGCGGGTGGACGCACACTGGCGCTCTTTTCATCATGGCGTGGGGTAGAGGCGGCTGATCTGCATCTGCGCAAGGTATTGGCGGAATTGCCCATCAAGATCATTACACAAAAACGTGGAGATGCTGTTGGTCCTTTGGTGTCACGGTTTGAAAAGGATGAGACCTCGATTTTGATCGGCACAATGTCGCTGTGGCAAGGTGTTGATGTTCCTGGAAATAGCTGCATTTTGGTTGCGATTGATCGCATTCCATTTCCACGCCCCGATGAACCTGTTATGAGCGCCCGTGCATCACAGGCAGATGCGGCAGGTGGGAGCGGTTTTATGCAGGTTTCACTGCCTCGTGCTGCGCTCCTGTTGGCACAAGGCACCGGGCGTTTGATTCGCTCAGTTGATGATCGTGGTGTTGTTGCAATTTTGGATTCGCGAATTGTAACTAAGCGGTATGGAAATGTCCTGCTTAACTCCATGCCACCACTGTGGCGAACCTCAGATCCTGCAGTAGTGCGAGACTCTCTTAAGCGACTTTCTCAGAGTCTCTAGATAGGTAGTTCTTAATCGCCAAGGCGATGCTTAAAACAATAAAGAAGGCTGCGATGTAGCGCGAAGCATCTTTCAACTGCGGATTAGAGTTAGCAAAGTAGCCAAGACATGTGATGCCAAAGCCCCACGTAATTGCACTTAAAAGATTGACCACGGCAAATTTAGCTGCATTCATCTTGGCGACCCCTGCCAAAAATGGAATCAAGGTGCGAAACCAGGGATAAAAGCGGGCCAAAAACATAGATGAGATGCCATGTTTTTCATAGAAGGACTCAGCCTTAGTCAGTAAGTGATTCAGGCTACTTTTATTTTTGCTGGTTATATAGCCATAACCAAAACGTCTACCCAATCGATATGCGGTTTGATCACCCAGAAAGGCTCCTAAAGTTACAACCACTGCCGTTGTAAGAATATTTAAATCATCACTCGTTGCCACAATCAATCCTGCTGTAAATAGCAGGGTGTCACCAGGTATAAAGAAGGCCAGAATGACAGCTGTTTCTAGATAGATGATCACAAAGAGAGTCAGGTAAAAGAGCGCCGGTCCAAGTCCGCCGATCTGACTCTCAATAAAAGTTGTCATTATTGAAAAGTACTGTAAGGTTTTGATTCAAGCAACAAATGCTGTATTTCCTGTGATTGTTCAGAGAGGTGGCGAAATGCCAAGGATTCAAACCCCTGATTTAGCCTCTCATCGTGATTGGCGAAGAAATCAACTCATTGAAGCGGCGGCAAGTATCGCCCTTGAATCTGGTGGTGCAGCAATATCTGTTGCTGCAGTTGCACAGCGTGCCGGCCTGTCGCGTACATCTGTCTACGAGTACTTCGGCAGCGGCTCTGAATTAGTTGCTGATTTAGTAATTGATGAACTCAATAGCTTTGCTACAACTTTAAACACCGCAGTTTCTGGGTGTGCTGATGCTCAATGCATAGTCTCCTGCTGGATACGAGGAGCGTTGACCTACATCGCAGATGGCCGACACTTATTAGCTAAAGCGCTTAACTCAGCTGCTAAGCCTCAATCTCGCTCACATCAGATCGGTATGGCACACCGAGCGTTGATGTCACCTTTGATCAAGGCTGTAGAAGAGCTGGGAGTAAAGGATTCGCAGCGCGCACTCATCTTTATTCAAGCAATTACAGATGCATCGACAAAGAGAATTGAATCAGGCCACGATGCTGAAAGTGAGATCGCTTATGCGACCGCCTTCTGCATCAATGGCCTGATTTCAGGTTAAATTAACGACCAGTTACAAATAGTTTTGTCTTTAAACCTTCATATAGAGTTTTTCTGCTAGGTGCCGTTACATCAATCTCACACTTTCCGCGACGAACAGTAAGAACTGAGCGAACAACAGAACAAGCCCCCACAGCCTTGTACTTAACCCGCTCACCAAAGTTACTAGTCAAGGGCAAGTTGCTCTTACTGAAAGCTTTAAGTGATTCAGGCAATGTAAAGGTATCTATTGTTTGAACTCCAAGAGTAAGGCGAATCGGCAGGATCACCGTAACTGGAGCAGAGTTTGCATTGCCCGCACTTGTTACAGAGATCGCACACTCACCCGTTCCGGCAAGGGGCAAAATTTGCAGTCCATTGAGAGAACAGGATGGAGCTAGTGAGCGGTAGCTCAAAGGTGCGCCGTTTTTCGAGGTCGCAGCAACGGTGGATAGTTGTCGATAGCTCAGGGTAGCTGGTGTTCTTGTAGTGACGGCAACACCATTGATCGTCGCAGTGACCTCATCTGCTGGCAGGGTTGTTGTTCCTGCAACAGCTGCCTTGAAGCTCAGAGGAATAAACTGATCCTCCGAAAAGTCAGATGCAACGGTGTGATCAAAGCGCATAAAGATGCCGCACTTTGAAACTGTGCAATCGACGGTTGTGCTACCTACAACAAATGATCCAGTGGGCTTAAAGGTAATTGCAGCAGTCGGCAAAAATGATGCACCACGTTGTGTGGAGATCCATAGCTCTACCGCCTTGTTACACAAGGCAGAACGAGTACCAGCTGGAGCTTCTACACATTGTTGAATGTATAAGCCACCCTTAGATGGAACATTTGTGAGCGAAAGATTGATTGTTGCATTTTGAAAATCAAGGTTGGTTAGAGGGCCGCCAACAAACTTGGTTTCTGCTGCCTGTGCTGAAACCGGAGTCATTAACGCTGCGATCAATGCAACAAGAACTAGCTTCTTCATTTTTCTCCCCATTTGACGATTATTGGAATAAATAGATCTGAACTTCGATCATTACTGCGTAGATGATCTGCTCGTACGGTGATTGCGCACTTCACCTTGGTGCAATCAAACTTTCCGATCTTCTTTGAGATCTTTACCTTTTGAGTAAAGCGTCCACCGGGTAAAAACTCTTCAGTTAAACCGATTGCATAAGGTGGGGGATTGGAGGAAATCCAAAATGATGATTCACCTAATCCAGCTTTATTGACTCCGCCACCACATGGGGTCGGAGCCTTGCCCTTTGGAGGTATTACGCAAAAGGCTAGATAAATACCGACCGTCTCATCAAAGTATCGGCCTTTTACAGTTACAGATGAGCCGCTCTTTACTGTGGTTTTTGAAACGGAAAGGATTTGATCTTGTGAACCCTTCACCGATGTTGCATAGGAGGAAGGCATGGAGGAGATAGCTAACGCCACCAGCAGCATCAATATCTTCCTCATGGCCAAACTCTAATTTGAAGCCTTTGAAGCCTTATCCGACAGGACACAAAGAACTGTCGTGAAAAGTTTTGGCACACTAGCCTCGTGAGAAAATTGTTAATAATCGCGCTTGCGATTGCACTTTCTGGGTGTTCGCAAAGCCCAGATGCAAGATCTATAACAATTTCTCAGGATCAAGTGAGATCGATTTCACTTTCAACCTCGGGATCTTTTACCGCATCCCGCGTGGTTGTTTTGGCTAACGGTGTTGCCGAGATCATGCAATCTCTCAATGCGCAATCCATCATCGTCGGTCGAGATATCTCAAGTAGCGAGGATTCGCTATCACAGATCCCAATCGTTACCTCTGGCCATCAAGTTCTTGCAGAAAAGGTAATCGCACTTAAGCCCGATCTTGTAATTATTGATGCATCGACCGGCCCACAATCTGCAATTGATCTGATCCGTTCGAGTGGAGTTACAGTTGTGAAAACTCCAGAAAGCTGGAGGCTCGGTGATATTTCGGTAAAGGTGCGGGCTGTGGCAGCTGCGATAGGTGCCCAGTCACAGGCGGAGCAGTTGGTGCAACAGATTGACCAATCCTTAGTGACATCACAACTTTCATGGTCTCCACATGTTGCCTTTTTATATCTACGTGGAACATCATCTGTGTATCTCATTGGTGGTTCTGGTTCAGGTGCTGACTCATTGTTAGCGGCGTTAGGTGCGATTGATGTTGGAGCCAAAGAATTAGATCGTCCCTTTAATGCATTAACCGCTGAATCTCTTGCACAGCTCAACCCTGATGTCATTATGGTGATGAGCAAGGGTCTTGAATCTGTAGGAGGGGTAAAGGGTTTACTCAAACTTCCGGGTGTTGCTCAAACCAAGGCTGGAAAAAATTCTGCGATTATCGATGTAGATGACTCGTTACTGCTCTCCTTTGGCACCAGAACCCCATCATTACTACAAGTACTAGCAAAGGCGCTTGAGCAGGTGAGAGGATGAAAAAGTCCCTCCCATTCATATTTCTGAGCTGTGCATTTTTCATCTCACTATCTATTGGTGCAACCCAGATCGCTGATTTTTGGACCGCCTTAATAAACCCCGGAAGCAATGAAATCCTGTGGCAGATAAGGGTTCCACGTGTCACCGCCGCTGTGATCGTGGGCGCTGCCTTAGGTGTTGCAGGTTTGTTAGCTCAAGGCGCGTGCAACAACGCGGTTGCAGAGCCGGCCATTCTTGGAACATCGGCGGGCGCAGCATTTGGCGCGGTTCTTGCCATTAGCGTGGGTTTGGTTGAGGTGGGAACAGTTGGTGCGATTTTCTGTGGAACCTTAGGCGCCTTACTTGCAACCTCGCTGACATTTAAGTTAGCAGCTTTGAGAGGAGCTTTGTCCTCCTTTACTTTAATCATTGTCGGAATCGCAGTCTCTGCAATCTTTACCTCATTTGTCGGAATTGCATCTGCAATGGCCTCAAGGGCCGAAGCTCGATCAATATCATTTTGGAGCTTTGGTTCGTTGGCGTTGATTACCTCTGAAAATCTCATCGGAGTAAGTATCACAACCACTATTGGTGTTGCTATCGCATGGAGGATCGCACCATTCTTGGATCGATTATCGCTAGGGGATGCAACAGCCTTTCACCTAGGTACTGATGTTTCCAGGATTCGATTATTGGCATTAATTGGCCTATCTATCGCTGCAGGTGGTGCGGTTAGTACAGTCGGATCAATCGCCTTTATTGGATTGGCAGCACCGCATATTGCACGTTTTATTTATGGGCCATCACATCGACAATTAGTTGTCCATAGCGCTGTGATCGGTGCTTTGATTGTTGTTGTGGCAGACACTGTGTCTCGAACAATTGCACAACCCAATGAGCTTCCTATTGGCCTAGCAACGGCTTTATTGGGTGCTCCAGTTTTGATCGCACTTGTTGCTGTAAAGAACAATGTCTGGAGAACGCAATGATCACTATTGATGAAATCACCATCATCCGCGACGGTCGCGAGATAATTTATGATTACTCTGAACAAATTCCTGCCGGATCAATCACAGTTATTGTTGGGCCCAATGGCAGCGGAAAATCCACCTTATTAGCCGCTATTGCAGGAGATATCGCACCTGACAAGGGAACAATTACGATTGATGATCATCATCCGATATTGACTTCGGCTAGTACCTTGGCTGGTATTCGTGCCATGGCGGTTCAAAATCAAAGCTTTGTCCTGGGTTTTACCGTCCGCGAGGTAGTTGAAATGGGCGGTAACTCAGCTGAAGTGTTAGAGGCGTTAGAGCTCAGTGAACTAGCTGATCGCTTAGTGACGACTTTGTCTGGGGGAGAAGCCCAACGGGTTGCGATTGCTCAAGCCATTGCCCAAGGTACTCCGGTCTTGCTATTAGATGAACCTCTTGCATCGCAGGATATTTATTCTCGTCGAAAGATCATCGAGTTATTACAGCAGCGTGCAGAAAGTGGAACTACCGTTGTGGTCGTGGCTCATAGTTCAGAAACAGAGTTAACGTGGGCCGATAAGGTTGTTAACCAGTTCCACTAATTGCGGCCAGGAGTTTCTAAAGCTGGGATGCAAAGGCAGTTGCTCAACCTTTTCAATATCCACCCAACGAACCTCGTGGGATTCATCATTGACCTCGTGGGCAATTAATCCATCTGCTGCACGTGCAATAACTGTTTCATACCGCCAATCACCATGGTCATCGATAAAGGTGTACAGCGGTGTTAGTAAATCTGTATCGATCCCAGTCTCCTCAACCGCTTCGCGGAAGGCACCTTCAATAGTTGATTCATGGGAATCCCGCGCACCGCCTGGGATGCCCCAGGTATCTCCGTTATGAACCCAGGGCGCACGATGTTGTAACAAAATTTGGTTGCCACGGATAATCAATACCCCGGCGGCACCGTTAAGACCCCAATGCTTATTACCGCAGGCGCATGTGACCCAACCATCACCATCGCGCACCGCCATGTTCGTAGCCTGTCACAACTATCCACAGTTTGCCCTGCGATCGCCCTGGCGGTCTGCGGGGCAACTTATGGTGCCGCACATGGTCGCCATCATTGTGATATTTGCACTTATTTTTTCTACAACTACACCAGCCTCTGCCGATGAGTGTGCAGAAAAGGCGTGTATCAATGTCTACACCGATAACAATCAAATCATTATCGAAGCTCGCAAAGGCAGCAGCAGTGTTAAGAAAACCATCACTCAGGCCCCCAAGAAACCCGCTGTAAAGCCCACACCAAAGCCCACTGTTAAGCCCTTATTTTTTCCACCAACAACTTCTAAACCGGTTGTAAAGAGACCAACTGTAAAACGCACCTATAAACCACGGGTCAAAAAGGCCACAACCAAGGTCAATCTCAGTGATCGTTTAACCAAGCTAGTTCCTACCGCAGGTGTTGCTTATCAACCCGAGTTCGAGCCATTAATAAATGTGCCGGTGTATTTCTGGTGCGACCTTCCATCCATATTTCACAGCCGGGTAGACATTATTGGCGAGGTCGTTGATGTGACCTTGCGCCCCTCATTTACATGGAGCTTTGGCGATGGCTCTTTTTATTCGACAACTGAAAATGGGGCTCCATATCCCAATGGATCGATTCGTCACACCTATTCACGATCAGGCACCTATGTCATCACCTTGCTTACAACCTGGAATGGCAGTTACACCCATAACGCCCAAGTAAGAGCGGTTAGCGGAACGGTAAAGAAGCTCTCTTTTTCACAAGTAACAGTTGTTCAGGCACCCACCCACTTCATCACACCCAAAGGATAAAACTCATGACCACTGAAAATATGTATGTCAGCATTACATCTCTGCCACTTTCAACAGATCCTGAGTTTATTGAGAGTGTGAACACCTTTGCCTTGCGTCCTGATATGGCTGATTTGACACTGTTACAACGTGATGGTGCGACCGCTGTCATTGATTTATCGATGCAGTTTGCCGACCGTGGATACCAATGCGATATTGAACTGTTGTCACAGGTGCTTGGTCGACTGAGCGATATTCAAGTACGAGATTTCGCATTAGGAACTCACAATGAAAAAACCTTTGATGTCTATTGGAATATGTGGCTCTATCTCCTGCGGGTTGCACCCGTTGGATTTGTCGCACCAGTTGCCTGTCTCTTTGCGACATTGGCGTATGAGCGGGGGGATAGCGAACTTGCTTATCGAGCGTTGGATCGAGCAGCTGAGGATGATCCAAAGTACTCATTGACCATCTTGTTGCGCAGAGTCTTTGGTTCAGGCTGGCCCGCCGCCGCTTTTGCTGCGATGCGGGTTGAGCTTCACCCTAAGGTAACGGCTGGGATTTTTGACTCCTAGTGGCTAGAATTACACCGTTCACGAGTCCTATGTATTAGCCCCGGCTTAGTAGGCGGCAACCCTCCACCGCGGCGGGGTGCTCCGGGTGACGAACAGGTCGCTACGGCGACAAGCGCAGGTGAAGGATTTCAATTGACCGCAACAGGTGCATGGCTGGAGAACCAAGATCCCGGTGAACGAAGGTTCATCTCCATCGGTTTTCTCCTTCTTGAAAATGGACAGACCCTTCCCGATGTCACCATCGCCTATCAAACCTGGGGTGAGTTAAACAGCTCAAAAGATAATGCGATTTTAGTCAACCACGCCTTAACCGGTTGGTCAGATGTTCCAGGTTGGTGGCCTTTAATGGTTGGCCCCGGATTGCCCTTTGATACTGATAAGTACTTTGTTGTCTGTCCCAATGTGATTGGTGGTTGTCAGGGATCAACTGGACCATCATCAATCGCACCAGATGGAAAAAGATGGGGCTCACGTTTTCCGGCGATAACAATTCGGGATATGGTCAACGCCGAGATTGCATTTACAGATGCGATCGGAATTGAAAGGTACAAACTTGCGGTCGGTCCCTCTTTAGGTGGAATGCGTGCTTTGGAGTGGGCGGTGCAGTTACCTGATCGTGTTGGTGCGATCTGCACAATCGGTTCATCAGCTGTTGCAACGGGTGATCAAATTGGAACCGCATCTATTCAAATTCGCGCCATTAAATCCGACCCGCACTTTAACAATGGGGATTACTACGATCAGGAGTTCGGCCCAGATGAGGGGATGGGAATTGCTCGACGGATCGCTCATCTGACATATCGAACCGAAGCTGAGATGGATATTCGCTTTGGCCGCCAACTGCAGGGAGATGAGACTGGGCGATATGCCGTCGAGTCATACCTGGATCATCAAGCTGACAAGTTAGCTAAAAGATTTGATGCCAATACCTACATCGCCCTGACCGAGGCGATGAATAGCCACGATATTGGCCGAGATCGAGGCGGTGTCGCCGCAGCTCTGGCCACTATCAAGGTTCCAGTGGTCGCGGTCTCCATCGATACCGATCGCCTCTTTCCGGTGCGATTACAGGCCGAGATCGCGGAGTTAGCCCCAGCGGCGGCCCCTTTAGTGACCATTTCAAGCCCATTTGGCCATGATGGCTTTCTAGTTGAGGTTGAGAGTGTAGGAGATGTGATCAGAGAGGCCTTAAATCTGGCCAAATAGGCCTTTTGGATGTGCATTTACCCCTGTGGACAAATTATAATATACCCATCGCTTCAGCGGCTTCGCTGAGATCAATCAAAGGATACTTGTGGCTGTATTTAGTGCGCTCAAAAACAAGATGAAGGCAAAAAATTCATCCAAGAAGGTTGCACCTGTAAAGAAAGCTGCACCTGCAAAGAAGGCGGCGCCAGTTAAAAATAAGGCCGTTGCGAAAAAGAGCGTTGCAAAGAAAGCTGCACCTGTTAAAAAAGCTGCGGTGAAGAAGGCGGCCCCTGTTAAAAAGGCTGCTCCTGCAAAAAAGATTGAACTTAAAAAGGATTTAACAGCAAAAGATGTTCAGCAGATTGTTGATGCAAAAAATGCTGTGCTTCGCCAAAATGAGGTTCTTGCAGAGCTTGATTCCCGCGGTGTTACCTCCATCAACCGAATTCCAAAAAAGGCTGATAAGGATTTAGTTGATGAGGCCCGTGCGCTCGCAGCTGAGGTTCCGGTTTTAATTGAGAAGTTACGTAAGAGTGGACTTGGATCACCTTCACGTATTCTAAAAAAGGCCGAGTACCAACTCATCGCTCCAAAGCCAGAACCGGTAAAGGCTGCTCCAAAGATCGATGCTAAGACTGGCAAGGCGATCATTACAAAGATTGATGGCGAAGAGGTTGAACTTGAAGAGGTTGAATTAGAAGATGTTGAAACCCTTATTAAGGAAGTTGTCGAAATCATCGACAGCGAGGAAGAGGATAAGGGCAATCAGCCACGTGTTGTAGATCTTGCATCTGATGATGCAAATCAAGGAAATGAAGAGAACGCCTTTACATTAAAGGCATCTGAAGAAGATGATGCACCGGCACAGACGGTTATGACTGCGGGAGCAACCGCTGACCCTGTGAAGGATTATCTGAAGCAGATCGGCCGCGTAGCGCTGCTTAATGCAGAGCTTGAAGTAGAGCTTGCTACACGTGTAGAAGTAGGACTTTTCGCCGAAGAAAAATTGAAGCACGAAAAGAAGCTTGAGAAGAAGTACAAGCGCGAACTTGAATGGCTTGTTGAAGATGGCAAGCGCGCAAAGAATCACCTGCTTGAGGCAAACCTTCGTTTGGTTGTATCTCTTGCAAAGCGTTACACCGGTCGTGGAATGTTGTTCCTGGATTTGATCCAGGAAGGTAACTTGGGTCTAATCCGTGCCGTTGAGAAGTTTGACTACACAAAGGGTTACAAGTTCTCGACATATGCAACCTGGTGGATCCGCCAGGCGATTACCCGTGCGATGGCTGACCAGGCTCGTACCATCCGTATTCCAGTTCACATGGTTGAGGTTATTAATAAGTTGGCACGTGTACAGCGCCAGATGCTTCAAGATCTTGGTCGCGAACCAACCCCTGAAGAGCTAGCTAAAGAGCTAGATATGACACCTGAAAAGGTGGTCGAAGTTCAAAAGTATGGTCGCGAACCAATCTCACTTCATACGCCTCTGGGTGAAGAAGGAGACTCTGAATTCGGTGATTTGATTGAAGACTCTGAAGCGGTTGTTCCAGCTGATGCGGTTTCCTTCACATTGCTACAGGAGCAGTTGCATTCGGTTCTAGACACCTTGTCAGAGCGTGAAGCGGGCGTAGTTGCAATGCGATTTGGTCTAACTGATGGACAGCCAAAGACACTTGATGAGATCGGAAAGGTTTACGGAGTTACTCGTGAACGTATTCGTCAGATCGAATCAAAGACAATGTCAAAGCTTCGTCACCCATCACGTAGCCAGGTTCTGCGCGATTATCTAGATTAAGAGTTAGTTGTGAGCAACCCAAAGGTATTCATTAATCCAAAGAGCGGATCTATTCGCTTGACTGGAACGGTGGACATTGTCGATTCTGAGGGCAAGCTCATTGAAACAATTGAAAACCCAAAGTTTTGTGGCTGTGGCCACTCACAAGAAAAGCCCTTCTGCGATGGTTCGCATAAGGGCTTTCTCGATAAAAAAGATTAGCTTTTAGATTCAATCAGCTTTTCTGATTCATCTTGAATCTTTGCAGCAATAGGCTTGAGCTTTTCAGCGTACTCTTTGCCGTGGTGAGCACAGAACATCAATTCTCCGCCATTAAGAAGCACTGCACGGACATAAGCTTGCGCGCCGCATCGATCGCATCGATCTAGGGCGTTAAGAGGTACCGATTCAAGCAACAACTGATCTGTCATTTCTCGCATTTCTCTCTCCGTTTCCATGTACTGCTTCACTCCTATGGAACAGGAAACCACATTTATTTATTCCCCGCTCGTTATATTTCAATTAATTTCACTAATTAACGCTGAATTAACACTGAGAGTCGACAAATTCCATTATCTGAGACCCTTTCGGCGCGCTTACGCTGAAAAATAGGGTGAGACGGATAATCTTTCGCCCCATGGCCGAGAAAGATGGAGTTGCGACCCCCACGCAAGATAGCTATACCGCAAAGGATTTAGCGGTTCTCGAAGGCCTAGATGCGGTTCGCAAACGTCCAGGTATGTATATCGGTTCCACCGATTCACGTGGCCTTATGCACTGCTTGTGGGAGATCATCGATAACTCAGTAGATGAATCACTGGCCGGTCACTGCAAGAAGATTGAAATTAACCTTGAATCAGATGGATCTGTTGAGGTCCATGATGATGGTCGCGGTATTCCAGTTGATAAGGAGACCAAGACCGGCTTAACCGGTGTCGAAGTTGTTCTTACCAAGCTACATGCAGGAGGAAAGTTTGGCGGAGGATCATATGCAGCCTCTGGTGGCCTTCATGGTGTTGGTGCATCTGTTGTAAACGCTCTTGCATCTCGATTAGATGTTGAGGTTGATCGCGATGGAAAGATTTATTGGATGTCATTCCAGCGCGGAACGGCAGGTATCTTTGATGGCGATGGTCCAAAGGCTCCCTTTGAGCCAAAATCAGGTTTGCGTGTAATTGGAAAGATTTCATCAAAGATTACCGGAACACGAATTAAGTGGTGGAGTGATCGCCAAATCTTCCTTAAGGAAGCCGAGCTAGATCTTGAAGATATTTACGCACGTGCTCGTCAGACCTCATATCTAGTTCCGGGATTAACACTGATTGTTAATGACAATCGCACCAAGACCAAAACCTCTGAAACCTTCTTTCACAAGAGTGGAATCACCGAATACTGTAATTTTCTACAGCCTGATGAGCCTGTTGGCGATGTCATCCGCATCTACGGCACCGGCCACTACCAAGAGACGGTTCCTGTTCTAGATGACAAGGGCCATATGGTTTCTACTGAGGTAGAGCGCGATATGGAGGTTGATATCGCGATGAAGTGGGGCAATGGTTTTGAGACTACCCAGCGCTCATTTGTTAACATCATTGCAACTCCAAAGGGTGGAACTCACATCGTTGGCTTTGAAAAAGCTCTGGTCAAGGTTGTCAATGAAGCGCTTCGCTCTACAAAGACCTTGGCTAATAAAGAGATCGATGTCATCAAAGATGATGTTCTCGAAGGATTGACCGCGGTAGTAACTGTTCGTATGTCTGAGCCACAGTTTGAAGGCCAGACAAAGGAGGTTCTCGGAACAGCGGCAGCTACTCGAATCGTCTCAGCGGTAGTTGCTGAAAGGATGAAGGAGTACTTCAATACTTCTAAGCGGATCGATAAGGCAAATGGTCGCCTTGTTTTAGAAAAGATCGCGGCGGCATCACGTACACGAATTAGCGCACGTGCCCACAAGGATCTTCAGCGCCGCAAGAACGCACTTGAGTCATCATCACTGCCTACCAAGCTGTCAGATTGCCGTTCAGAGGATGTCACACGTACTGAACTGTTTATCGTAGAAGGTGACTCAGCGCTGGGCACAACCAAGGCTGCGCGTAACAGCGAGTTCCAAGCCATTTTGCCGATTCGCGGAAAGATTTTGAATGTACAAAAGGCTTCACTGTCCCAGATGCTTGAAGATAAAGAGTGTGGATCGATTATTCAGGTAATCGGCGCAGGCTCTGGAAAATCCTTTGAGTTAGATGAGGCTCGTTACGGTCGCATTATCTTGATGTCAGATGCTGATGTTGATGGCGCGCACATTCGTTGTCTGCTCTTAACCCTGATGTATCGCTACATGCGCCCACTGATTGATTCAGGCCGTGTATTTGCAGCGATTCCACCTCTACACCGCATCGAAGTTATGGGTGGGGGAGGCAAGAAGGGCGAGTACATCTACACCTACAGTGATGATGAGATGAAGAAGCTCACTGCAGATTTAAAGAAGAGTGGAAAGCGCTGGAAGGAGCCTATTCAGCGGTACAAAGGCCTTGGCGAAATGGATGCCGATCAGCTCCGTGAAACCACGATGGATCCAGATGCTCGTACCTTGCGTCGTATTACCGTTTCAGATGCAGCCGCCTCAGAGGCGATGTTTGAGCTGTTGATGGGTAGCGATGTTGCACCACGTAAAGAGTTCATTGCTAACGCGGAAATCGACCGCGATCACATCGACGCTTAATTCAACCCTTTAGTCGATAGCAACTAGGTCGAAGTACTCCTCTTTCCACAAATCCTCATCGCCATCTGGCAATAAGATCACACGCTCTGGCTTTAGCGCTTGCACCGCACCCTCATCGTGAGAAACCATAATGACCGATCCTTGGTACTCAGCAAGTGCGCCAAGAATTTCGGCACGAGATGCTGGATCTAAGTTGTTAGTTGGCTCATCCAGTAGCAAAACATTTGCAGCAGATACAACTAGAACCGCTAAAGCCAAACGAGTTCTTTCACCACCAGACAAAACTTTAACTGGTTTATGAACATCATCACCAACAAATAGAAATGAACCCAAGGTATTGCGAGCTTCAGGTTCGCGAATGTCTGGGGTTGCAGACATCATGTTCTCTAAAATGGTACGTTCGAAATCAAGTGATTCATGCTCCTGAGCGTAATAACCGATCTTTAAACCATGACCATGTTCTACCTTGCCGGTATCTGATTCAATCTCTCCTGCAAGAATACGAAGCAGGGTTGTTTTTCCGGCACCGTTGAGACCAAGGATCACAACACGTGAACCCTTGTCGATTACACATGAAACATCGGTAAAGATTTCCAATGATCCATAATTCTTGGAAAGCTCTTCACCAGATAGTGGAGTCTTGCCACATGGGGCAGGGGTAGGAAAGCGCAGCTTTGCAACCTTGTCAGCGACTCGAACATCATCCAAACCGCTACGAAGCTTTTCAGCGCGGCGCAACATTCCTTGAGCCGCGGTTGCCTTCGATGCCTTTGCACGCATCTTTTCACCCTGCTTTTGCAGAATCTCTGCACGCTTTTCTGCGTTGGCGCGCTCCTTCTTACGGCGGTGCTCATCCTGCTCACGTTGTAACAGGTAAGCCCTCCAGCCAAGGTTGTATACATCGATGCAGTTACGGTTGGCATCTAGGTAGAACACCTTATTAACAACGGTTTCGATCAAGTTCACATCGTGAGAGATGATGACCAGACCACCTGAGTACTTCGATAAAAACTCACGCAGCCAGACAATCGAGTCAGCATCTAAGTGGTTAGTCGGCTCATCCAGTAGCAAAGTTTCCGCACCGCTAAAGAGAATTCGAGCTAACTCGATACGACGACGTTGACCACCTGAAAGTGTTGAAAGCTCATTTGCAAAGACCGCTTCAGAGACACCAAGAGATGTTGCAATGGCCTCCGCCTCTGCTGTTGCGGCATATCCACCCGCTGCAGAAAATTCAGCCTCAACGCGTGTGTAGCGATCCATCGCCTTTTCTAGAGCTTCACCTTGGGCGGTGGCCATCTCCTCTTCAACTGAACGCATACGTGATGCGATCTGATCTAAATCACGGGCAGATAAAATTCGATCAATTACCGTGCCTGGTTCATCGCCGGTGCGTGGATCCTGCGGAAGGTAACCAATCTTTCCGGTGCGATTTACCGCACCACCTGCCGGCATAGTTTCACCAGCCAGAACCTTTGCAAGGGTTGATTTACCAGCACCATTTCGACCAACAAAACCGATGCGGTCACCGCTGTTAATACGAACAGTCACGCCCTTAACAAGCAGGCGAGCACCTGCACGAAGTTCGAGCGCTTGGGTTGAAATCACACCGAACTCTATCGGTACAGGTTAAGCAGCACCAATTCGCGTACGACGAGGTGTTGCATAGGACTTGCCGACAGCGGTTAACTCTTCAGCGACTTGAGCCTTGATCGCATCCTCACTCTTGAGCAACTTAGTCAACTCTGCAATTGCGCTCTTGAGTTCCTTTTGCTCAGTCTCAAGTTCAATCTTGCTCATCTTGGTCAATCGACGGAGAGGCATATCTAAGATGTAGGTTGCTTGTTCATCATTGAGTTTGAAGTCTTTGATCAACTTTTCTTTAGCAGCAGCTGCATCATCACTGCCACGGATAATTTTAATGACCTTATCAATATCAATAATGGCTTTGAGTAAACCATCAACAAGACCTAGTCGGCCTTCCGCCTTTGCCTTGCGGAACTCTGAACGACGGCGAACAACTTCGATACGGTGATCGATGAATACTCGTAGAAGCTCCTTCAAACCAAGGGTTTGTGGGCGACCCTTCACCAATGCAACTGCGTTAATTGCAAATGCATCCTCCATTGGAGTTAATGCATATAACTTCTCTAAAACCTCTTCTGGCTCGAAGCCATTTTTGATTTCAATAACAACATTTGTACCGGTCTGACCATCAGATAGATCAATGATGTCGCTGATTCCTTGAATCTTCTTAGCTTTAACTAGCGCTGCAATACGTTCAACAACCTTTTCAGGTCCGATTGTGTATGGAAGCTCCTTGATGACGATGCCCATCTTGCGAGAGGTCACCTTTTCAATCTCAACGGTTGCGCGGACTTTGAAAGATCCCTTGCCCGTCGCGTAGGCCTCGCGAACACCATCTAATCCGACGATCTCGCCACCTGTCGGGAAATCTGGTCCCGGTACAAACTTCATCAACTGCTTAACAGTTGCAGCTGGGTTTTCGATAAGAAACTTTGTTGCAGCGATGACTTCGCTCAAGTTATGAGGTGCCATATTTGTCGCCATACCCACTGCGATTCCAGAGCCACCATTTACTAGCAGGTTGGGATATGCAGCGGGTAAAACAGTTGGCTCTGATAGCTGACCATCGTAGTTAGGACCAAAATCAACTGTGTCCTCATCGGCCTCGGCAACCATCGACATTGCAGCTGGTGCTAAACGTGCCTCGGTGTAACGCATCGCTGCAGGACCAGCATCCAAAGATCCAAAGTTTCCGTGACCATCAATTAATGGCAGACCCATGGAAAAACTCTGCGCCATACGAACTAATGCATCGTAAATTGCACCATCACCATGTGGGTGCAACTTACCCATAACTTCACCAACAACACGTGCACTCTTTACATGTCCGCGCTCTGGGCGAAGACCCATATCCGCCATCTGATGAAGGATGCGACGATGAACAGGCTTTAAGCCATCACGTGCATCAGGAAGAGCGCGTGAGTAAATAACTGAGTATGCATACTCTAGAAAAGATTCTGAAACCTCTTTGGAAACATCGATATCAACGATCTTTCCTGGGTACTCGCCGGGCTTTGGTCCAGCTGGTTTCTTACCCTTTGCCGCAGATTTCGCGGGAGTCTTCGCAGTTGCCATTGGGGCATTCTGCCAAGGGTCAGCCTTAATTTAGGGGAGGGCGCGCCCCAACTGATGAAACACACTTTGCTGCCAGTGCAGCTCCTGCAGAAAGTGCTTGTGTGAGATCACTTGTCTCCAGCCACTTCGGAATAAATCCAGCAGCAAAGGAGTCACCAGCACCAGTTGTATCTACAACATTGGTAGTAACCGCGGAAACCTTGGCGGTTTCAGAACCATGAATCGCCATTGCACCCTTTGAGCCCAATTTAATTACCACTAAAGGAGTTAACTTCGAGAGATTTTCTTCAGCGGTTACAACATCAGTTGCAGCTCCTAGGTACAAGGCTTCTTCACTGTTTAAGAGGATTCCATCCATCAATGAAACCCAGGACAAGACTTCTTCACGGCTAACAATCTTCATCGCACCCGTTGTTGTTGGATCAAAATATATTGGCTTTCCAGCTGCCTTGATCTTTTTAATCATCGCAAGGACTGCTTCTCGGCTACGGAAATCAAGAAGTGCATACCCAGATAGATACACACCATCGATGTCATCTAGCGGTGGCAGGTCAGATGCCTCAAGGTCGGCGTTTGCACCATTGTCAGGAAACATGGTGCGCTCACCATTGGCATCTACCAGAATTACAACAACACCTGTTGGCCGTCCACTGTGCATCAAATTGAGGTGTTCTACACCATACTTATCTAGATCTGAAATAAGGGCAAAGCCAACGGGATCATTACCGGTACGCGCGACTAAATGAGCCCTTGAATTGGTGCGGGTAATCCAGGTTGCAACATTTGCTGCTTGCCCACCGGGGTGGCTTGAAATTCTGCTGGCGGTGTCATTTCCATAGTTAATTGGCTCTTTAAGCTGCGAGATTACATCGAGGGCTAAATCACCAATGCAGAGAATCTTTTTCATTGAAGCGCCACCGCAATCTGTGCGCCCAATAGACAGTTAGCTTTAATGATTTCTGAATTGATTGCCAGAGATTCACCCTTTGATGTGGTGTGAAAGTGTTCCAACAGGAATGGAGTAACAGCTTTACCAACAACACCTTGCTTATCGGCCTTTTCTAATCCAGATTTCAAAATCTCATCATGCAGAGCCTTATTCATCTCTTTGACCACTGGATTTGCGACCACAAGGGCTTTGCTCAAAGTTCCAACCTCTGCACGTGCCTTGATGATGGCGGCGATCTCTTCAGGAGAATCGACTCGGTGCTCTATGGTGTAACCAGAATCTGTTAGGTAGAAACCTGGAAATGCGGTTGTCTTATAACCAACAAGGCTGATCGCTAAGGTTTCAAGTCTTTCTAAAGTCGCTGGCACATCTAAGATTGATTTCACACCAGCGCAGATCATGGTCATATCAACATTGGCTAGTGCGGTTAGATCTGCAGACTCATCAAATGATTCATTTGCTCCTCTATGAACTCCACCAAGACCACCAGTTGCAAAGATATGGATGCCAGCAAGTGCTGCAATGTGCGCAGTTGCAGCAACTGTAGTCGCCGCACTCTTTCCTTGAGCAACAATTATTGGAAGATCACGGATAGATGCCTTTGAAATATCATCACGATTTGCGATCGCTTCCAGCTCAGATCGCTCTAACCCAACCAAAATCTTTCCATCAAGCAGTGCGATAGTCGCAGGAACAGCACCGGCATCACGAATGATTCGTTCGCACTCGCGTGCGACCTCAAGATTTGAGGGACGTGGCAAGCCATGACTGATAATGGTTGATTCCAGAGCAACTACAGGCTTTCTGGCCTTGAGCGCGTTGGCAACCTCAGCCGATAGCTTGATCGCTTTTTCCATAGCCAAACTCTAGTGCACACTCGTGGGAAGATAAGCACGTGCATTTGTCCCAGGTAACTCCATCAATCTTTTCATCCCTTGGGCTGGACAGTGCTGTTGATCACTTAGCGCTTGGCCAGTCACCGATGGGGCGAGAACTTTTATTTTTAATCGATGGCTTTGGCTTTGATACTTTGTCGCAGTACGCCGATGTAATGCCAACGATGAGCCGGATGTTTAATCAAGGATTGGTACAGACATCATTTCCTTCTACGACTGCCACATCACTTGCAACATTAACTACGGGCGAACTTCCGGGTGTGCATGGAATGTTGGGATATACCGTCCAAGTTCCACGCAGTGGTGGACGTTTACTTAACGCTTTGAAATGGGATGAGCGAGTAGATCCTGAAAATTGGCAGCCGGTCGAAACTCTTTTCCAACGTGCCTCTAAAGTTGGTATTTCTGTCACACATGTTGCAGCAAAGCGTTATGAAAACTCTGGTTTCACCCGCGCTGTATTTCGTGGAGCTGAGTACAAAGGCGCCAATGTCACCGCTGATCTGATAAATGAGACAAAGCTTGCCCTTCAAAAGACTCCCTCCTTTGTGTATCTGTATGTAAATGACTTAGATACCGCAGGTCATGCAGATGGAGTCGGAAGTGACAAATGGATTGCAGCGCTTTCTGCAACTGATCAATTGGTCTCTCAGCTTATGAGAGAGGTACCTAAAGGAACACGCATCTGGGTTACTTCAGATCACGGAATGATTAATGTGCAAGAAAAGATCATCATCGGCAAGGACAATCCATTGTTAACCGGCATCAGTGTGATTGCAGGAGAACCGCGTGCTCGTCATTTGTACTTAGAAAGTGATTCGGTGCATGCTCGTGAAGATGTTGCATCACTATGGCAGCAATATTTGCAGGAAAAGGCTTTGGTATTAACCCGCGAACAAGCTATATCTAGCGATCTATTTGGTGCGCAATTGAGCGCTGATTCCATTGATCGAATGGGTGAGGTAATTGCAATTGCTCGCGGGGGATTAGTTTTACTAGATCCAGAACGTGCAGATAAAGAAGGTGCAATGGTCGGACATCATGGTGGAGATAGTGAGATTGAATCTCAGGTCGGATTACTGACAACCACGCTGAGTTAGTTACTTGTCCTCAGGCTTGATGCCAAACATGATTTCATCCCAGCTGGGAACCTTTGCACGTGCAGTGATTCCATCACGAGAGGCCTCATCATCTGGCTCTTCACGGATTACAGCTAAGCGTGGAACCTCACGGATCGGTTCAATCTCTTCCTCAATCTCATCCTGAAGATCCTCTTTGCGGAACTGGCTGTACACATCGATGATGCGACGCTCCGAGGGGTGAGATGTCTCGGTGGGGACAAGGGCTGCGGTTGGAAGTTGGCGTGGTGCGGGCTCATCACCCATCATCCAGCGCGCATTCTCATCCATAGATGTAACGGTGCGAAGGGTTGCATCAAAGCTCCACTGTGCAATTCCAATACCTGAACTATTTGGATAGTGAAGTTCGATAGTCCAAGTTCCATCTTCTAGCCGCCATGTATCCCATGACAATTCAGATGAATCAATATTACGTGGTGCTAAACGTGAGATAACGGTTCCAAGCAGAGTAACTGGATCACGTCCACCTTCTTTACGAATAGCAATTTGCTGTGCTTGATCAATAATGTAAATACGTTCCGAAAGAATTGGTCCGGCAAAACGTTCTATCTTTTCAATGGTGGTTTGATTTTCGCGAGCAATTTGCTCTGCGGTTTGTCCTGCACGCAGCAATCGCTGGATCTCTTTGATTGAAATTGTTGGCTCATCATTGGATGGAACCGCCATCAATCGTTGCTGATTGACAGTTGCACGTAATGTGTCAGAGACTCGAACAGTAAATTCCTGTCCATCATTGTCATGCAATGAAAGGTAGAGACCATCTTCGGTCTTTCCATTAAGTCGTAGTTCAGTCACGAGGCTGAGAGTAGCCGATGAGGCCCTTATAAGTCTGGAAATACGGAAGCGTGGCTACACATGCCGCGATCATAAATCCCAGGGGAACCCAATATGCGATGTCTGCACCAAATCTGTCGATGATTTGGCCAGATAAAGCGCTAGCTAGCGCGCCGCCCATCGGCATTCCTGCAACCACCCATGTCAGCGTTTCAGTAATTTGATCTGGAGGCACCGCACCTTCTGCAACCCCATAGGCGTTAATAACTAGGGGAGCGATCGCAAAACCATTAAAGAACAATGCAACAGCTAGCCAGGTGATTGACTGCACAAAGAGCATCGGAATCGAAAGAATTGTCAGTGCAAATAAAAAGATCAAGAATCGTGTAGCACTTGTTAATCTCCACTTAATCACACCATTCATAATTGCGGCAACGGCGCTACCCGCCGCCCATATGGCAAGCAGGACTCCAGAAAGGCCGGCTTGACCTCGAGCTTCAGCAAAGGCGACGGTCACAATTGCGATCGAGCCAAAGAATCCACCGAGCAATGTTGTTGGAAGTACCACCGCTTGTACCCGCTTGTTTCTGATGACAGCTGGATGCGGATCAACTTCTCGCTTCGGATTTGCCGGAGGCTCGGTATCTTTCTGCATCACAAAGAGCGGAACACCTACGGCAAGAAAGATAATTCCAGAGATAATTCCTGCAGCTGGTGCAATTGTTGTTGCGCAGGCGGTCACAATGATCGGTCCAAGAATAAAGACCACCTCATCCATCAACGCTTCAAAAGAGTATGCGGTATTTACAATATGTCGATCCTGTTCATCCTCAGCGGTAGTTGTCTTATCGGGACTCAAAACATGCAACCACCGTCTACGCACCAAGCCACCTGTGTTCACTGAGAAAGCTTCAGTAATGATGATCGCTACAAACCATGTCCACACCGGGGTTTCATTGAGAACTAAAACTGTAAATACACAAAAGGCAAATACCTTGATGGGTATGACTCTGACCAACATCGCGCTTTGCCCGATGCGATCTGCAACACGTGACCAATGCGGTGTAGCCAAAGCTATGACGACAGATGCGGTAGCGCTCAAAGCACCAGCAATCGCATATGAGTCACTGACTGCAACAACGATAAAAATAAGTGCAAGTGAATCCATTGAAATAGGCATGCGCGCAATGAGGCCAGGAATAGAAAATTTGAGGGCACCAGGTAAGCGAAACAAGGTCATGTAGTCAGTGAACACGCGCAAAGACTATCTTTGATTAACAGGAATTATGTATAGTTTCGTCATGGCGACCAGGCAACGAGTAGAACTTAGCTCTGAGCAAATCGCGGCTTTTAAGTCGATTTTTCAAGATCGTTGTGTAACAACCGAGTCGGTTTTAGATGAGCATGGTCGTGATGAGTCTGCATTTCCACCAGTTATGCCTTCGGCAGTAATTTATGCAAAGAGCACCGAAGAGGTCTCTCAGGTGATGAAAATGTGTTATGAGCAGAGTATTCCTGTCGTGCCATTTGGTGCTGGAACTTCACTGGAAGGACATGTTCTACCAATCTTTGGTGGGATTAGCTTGGATATCTCAATGATGAACAAAATCCTAGAGATAACCTCTGAAGACCTTTTAGTGCGAGTCCAGGGTGGCGTACACAGAGTTGCACTTAATGAAAAATTAGCAAACTCTGGTTTGTTCTTTTCAGTTGATCCTGGAGCCGATGCAACACTAGGTGGTATGGCATCGACAGGTGCTTCGGGGACCACCACAGTTAAGTACGGATCCATGCGTGAGAACGTCTTGGCGATGACAGTAGTTTTGTCAGATGGAACAGTAATTAACACAGGACGCCCAACCAGAAAGTTATCTGCCGGCTATGACTTAACCCGATTAATAATTGGCTCTGAGGGAACTTTAGGGATCATTACCGAGTTGACCCTCCGAGTCTTTGGAATACCGGAGAAAATGTCAGCCGCTGTTGTGCGTTTTGAGAGTCTAGAGGATGGCGTTAAGGCTGCGGCCACAATTGTACAAATGGGAACAAATATTGCCCGCTGCGAATTCTTAGATATAGCCAGCGTTGAATCTGTCAATAAACACAGCAACCTCAATCTGTCACCCAAGCCGACATTATTTTTTGAATTCCATGGCAGCCAGGTGAGCGTTGAAAATGATGCTCAGATCGTAAAAGAGATAGTGAGCGAGTTTAATGGCTTTGAGTTTGAGTGGACCTCTGATGAAAGTTCTCGTAGAAGGCTTTGGCAAGCAAGACATGACTTGTATTGGTCAAATCTTCATAATAATCCTGGAAAAAGAGTCGTCAGCACAGATATGGCGGTCCCACTTTCTCGGTTAGCCGAGGCGGTTGATACCTGCGAGAAGATACTCTCTGAGAGTAGATTCAAATTTTGCATTTTTGGACATGTTGCTGATGGAAATTTTCACTGCACAATTATTACTGATCCGAAGTTCCCAGAGGAGCTACAAGAGATTAGGGTTCTAACTCACACAATGACTTCAGCGATTATCGCTATGAATGGAACATGTACTGGAGAACACGGGATTGGTTTAGGAAAGATAGATGCTCTTGTGGAGGAAGCTGGGCAATCTAGTGTAGATACAATGATTAAAATAAAAAATGTTCTAGACCCGAAGAATATTCTTAACCCAGGCAAGGTTTTGAAGGTTTAGTAATGAGTCTCGGAAAATTAGATATTTGGTCAACACCCAAACTTGCTCCGCTGTATCCAAGATTTCCAATTCAATATCGCAACGTTCAGATTTTGACCTCAATCTACGAGACTTCACCCGAGGCTATTGCTGAACACATAGCTCCTCCTCTCACATCCCTTAACAATTATGTAATGATCCACAATTACTTTATGCCTGATGTAGAAGGCATGGGGGTTGTTGAAGAGACTAATGTGATGGTTGGAGTCTCGGTCAAGAACCTCAAAGGTGATGAATTCATTGGGGGGTTCAGTACTAATCTTCTGATTAGCTCAGAGGTTGGATTAGCTCAAGGTCGTGAAGTTCATGGCCAACCGAAGAAATTAGGCAGCACCAAGCTCGAAATTAGCTCAGAGTCAATAGTAGGTAAGGTGTTTCGGGGCGAGAGTCTTGTGGCTCAGATTCACTCCTCATTCAAATCAGAGGAATCCTCAATTGAGCAACTCTCAAAGTATTTCCCATTTGCGCAGAATATCAATCACAAAGTAATTAGAAATATCGATGGTAGTCAAGGAATTAATCAGATTACTGCGCGAACATTGTCGGCTGTTCAGGTAAAAGGGATATGGAGCGGTAATTGCACAGTAGAGCTGTATCCAAATACGGAAGCGCCATTCCATCTCCTTCCTGTGGTCAGAAGTGTTCGATCCTTTTATTGGGAGGCGGATTTTGCTTTGGTTCCGGGAGTAATTATTCGAGATTTCATAAAGGAGGAATCAAATGAGTGAAAATACTTCATTGAAAAATCAGATCATTCTTGTTACCGGTGCTGCAAGCGGGATTGGAAGACAGATAGCGATTGATCTTTCTTCTCGAGGTGCTCAAGTTGCGGCTTGTGATAAGAATCTAGATGCACTTCACGAACTAGCCAATCAGCACGCAATGAGTGTCTACGAAGTTGACTTCTTGGATGAAAAATCGATCATGGATCTAGTTGTAAAGGTGGAGAGCAAACAAGGTCCACTTTCGGCTGCGATTAATTGTGTAGGAATATTGGGCAAAAACGGAGACAAGATTGAATTTTTAGACATTCAGGATTTTGATAATGTGTGTGCGATTAACTTGCGAGGGGCAGTGATTTTAACTAAGGCGGTTATTGCGGGAATGGCAGAGCGTGGATACGGTCGCATCCTGCATATCGCAAGCATTTCAGGCAAGGAGGGTAACCCATATTTAGTTGCATACTCTGCAACAAAGGCGGGATTAATTGGAATGGTCAAGAGCGTGGGAAAAGAGTACGCAACAAGCGGAGTAACTATCAATGCAATGGCACCTGCTCTTATAGAATCTCCAATGAGTGAGAGCTTTTCAGAGCAGCAGATGACCGCTCTGAAGGCCAAGATTCCGATGGATCGACTTGGTAAAAGCCAGGAAGTTGCAGATATGGCTGCATGGATTATTTCGCCAGCTTGTAGTTTTACTACCGGGTTTACATTTGATTTATCTGGCGGAAGAGCTACATATTAAATGACGACACAGATCGATCAAGTTGAACTTCTTGATCTTGCCTTGAGTATTGCTAAAAGAGCTGGCGATCTGTTGGTGGATCGTCCTGCATCATGGGATCTCACAGTAAAAACAACTGCGATTGATATCGCAACTCAGATGGATCTTGCAAGTGAAAAGTTGATTGTCGAAAGTATTTTGGCGGCACGTCCAGATGACGGGGTTATTGGAGAAGAAGGAACTGCGCGCCCAAGTAAGAGCGGGGTGACATGGGTCATCGATCCTGTCGATGGAACCGTTAATTACTTTTATGGATTGCCAGGTTGGTCAATCAGCATCGCTGCTAAAGATGAAAGCGGAACTTTGGTTGGGGTAGTCCATAGCCCAACTGTTAATTCGACCTGGCATGCAAGTAAAGGTGCTGGTGCTTTTCTTAATGATGTAAAGATTGGGTGCAACGATCCAATTGAACTCAATCGCGCCTTGCTATCAACCGGCTTTGCATACGATGTTCGAGATCGAATTGAACAGTTAAAGATTGTGAATGTCTTGTTGCCTCAGATTCGGGATCTTCGTCGAATCGGTTCTGCCGCCGCCGATATCTGTCATGTAGCCACAGGTTTGGTTGACGGGTACTTTGAAACAGGATTGCATGAGTGGGATTTAGCCGCAGCTGAGCTGATCGCCCGTGAAGCGGGAGCGGTTGTGAGCACCCGTCCATGGCATGGCCTCAATCTGACGGTGGCCGCTGGCCCCCACCTATTTACCGCCCTCAACGCTCACATTCCTGAGTAAGCCCTACTCGTTGGAGGCCGATTTACGGTTCTGAGCGTGGCTATGGCACAATACGCAGTCTGCACCGCCAAAGCGTGTGCTTTATCGAAATGACAAAAGGATCTGATTATGAACACTCTTGACGCGATCGATGCAGCCTCGCTGCGCAAAGACATCCCACAGTTCCGTGCTGGTGATGAGCTCAAGATCCATGTTCGTGTTATCGAAGGTAACAAGAGCCGTCTTCAGGTTTTCCAAGGAATCGTAATCCGTCGCCAAGGTGATGGGGTTCGCGAGACCTTCACAATCCGTAAGGTTTCATACGGCGTTGGCGTTGAGCGTACCTTCCCAGTTCACACACCAGTTATTGAAAAGATTGAGTTGGTAAAGAAGGGCGAGGTACGCCGCGCCAAGCTGTACTACCTACGTGATCTTCGCGGTAAGGCTGCAAAGATTCGCGAAAAGCGTGATGGGGTTGAAGGTTACGGCGATGGAATTCTTTCAACTCCTGCAGCTGTAGTAGTGGCAGCGCCGGTTGTTGAAGCGGTTGTCGAGGCCCCAGCGGTTGAAGAAGTTGCTGTGTCCGAGGTTGCAGCTGTAGAAGCGACAACAGATGTTGTAGTTGAAGCTGAAGCAACTGAAGCTCCAAAAGCTGAATAATCTCTTCAATGCGCCATAAGGGATCGCTCCTTAAGGAGCTCCCAATCCTTGTTGTTGTTGCTCTCATTGTCTCCCTTTTTATTAAGACATTTTTAGTGCAGTTTTTCTATATTCCATCTGGATCCATGGAAAATACTTTGCAAATTAAGGATCGCGTTGCGGTCAATAAGGTCCCATTTATCTCCGACACGATTAAGCGCGGAGATGTCGTTGTATTTCGAGATCCAAATAATTGGCTTCCAGAGCCATATGACAACTCAACAAACCGCTTGATTTCAATGGCAAAGAGCGCACTTGTGACTGTTGGTGTTCTGCCAAACCCTACAAAGCAGTACCTGGTAAAGCGGGTTGTTGGCGTAGGTGGTGATCGCGTTGTGTGTTGCACAAAGGATGACACTCTCACCATCAATGGCGTTGAAGTAATCGAGCCCTATATCTTTGCTGGCAACAAGCCATCTGAGATTAACTTTGATGTAACGGTGCCCAAGGGCAAGTTATGGGTAATGGGAGATCATCGCGGAGCTAGTGCCGACTCTCGCTATCACCAAGATGATATAAATAAGGGCTTTGTTCCTGAGTCCAAGGTAACTGGACGTGTTGTTGGTGTGATTTGGCCCTTTAAGAACATTACATATATTCCAAGAGTTGATGTATTAAACAAGTAACCGCATGAAGGTTATCGAACAGCTTTTATCCAATGCTGGAATCTCACCGATTGCAGGTGTTGATGAGGCAGGTCGTGGTGCATGTGCAGGTCCGCTAGTAATCGCTTCAGTTGTTCTTAATGATCCATTCGCAGCAGAGCTAGCGGTTGTGCGGGATTCAAAGGAGATCGCTGAAAATAAGCGGGATGCTGTCTTTGATCTGATTCATCAGATTGCTGCATCGATCAGTGTAATTACTGTTCCTGCACGCGATGTTGATTCACGTGGTGTGCATGCTGCAAATTTAGATGGAATGCGCCGTGCTGTTCAGGGATTAACAGTAGAACCGGCCTATGTATTAACTGATGGATATGCAATTGAGGGCTTAGGGGTTCCTAACCTTGCGGTCTGGAAAGGTGATCAAGTCGTTGTCTCCATTAGCGCTGCATCGGTAGTTGCCAAGGTGGTCCGTGACCGCATCATGCGTGAGATGGATCTGGAGTTTCCGCAGTATGGCTTTGCTGGCCATAAGGGATATATCACCGCCGCACATACACAAGCCCTAAATGAGCATGGTCCATGTGCACAACACCGTAGATCCTTTGCCAATATCGCTGCCTTAATCCACAAGTAAGTTCAGTAATTCAGTTACACATGATCGAGGTACTTATCCTCCCTGATCATGAAGACCAAGAATAATAAAAGTACCGGAGCGCTAGGCGAAGAAGCGGTCGCTCAATTTCTCATCACAAGACGGTGCGAGATCATTGAACGCAACTGGCGAATACGTGAAGGCGAGATCGACATCATCGCGCTTAACCCAACAGGGATATTTTCATTTGTGGAGGTTAAGACTCGAAGTTCAGTTGCCTTTGGCCATCCCTTTGAAGCGATCAATAGAGATAAGGCCCACCGAATGCAGCGGCTGGCACTTGCCTGGCTTGCAACACATGGATGTCTTGGATGTGATTACCAGATAGATGTAGCAGCGGTACTTGTCCAAGCCAATGGAAAACACACAATTGAGTATCGCGAGAAGTTGCTATGACACTAGCTCTGACCCGCTCGGTAGCGCTCTTAGGTTTAGAGGGACACCTTGTAAGTATTGAGGTTGATATTGCAGATGGTTTACCAGGGTATGCATTGTTGGGATTACCTGATGCAGCCCTTTCTGAATCCCGTGATCGAGTACGAAGCGCCATCGTTAACTGTGGAGAAATCTGGCCTAACCGCAAGGTAACGGTCTCATTGTCACCTGCTTGGTTACCAAAGAGTGGTTCTAGTTTTGATTTAGCAATTTGCATAGCGCTGCTATCTGCACATGAAACGATTGCACGGGAAAGGGTGGAGGATCTACTTTTTCTTGGCGAGCTATCACTCGATGGCAAAATCCGTTCGGTGCGTGGAGTTCTTCCTGCGCTGATGGCTGCATATAAGGCCGGAGTTCGTACCGCCGTTGTTCCAACAGCAAACTTTGAAGAAGCGCAGTTAATGCAATCTATGACAATTGTTCCGATGGAGCATCTGAAACAAGTGTTGCGTTGGCTTCGCACAGGCGAACGAGAAGTTGTTCAAGAGATAGATCTGCAATGGGAGCAAACCGATATTCGATTAGATTTTGCAGATGTTGCAGGCCAATCCGCTGCGCGACAAGCTGCAGAGATTGCAGCGATCGGCGGACATCACATCTTGTTGATAGGTCCACCTGGTGCGGGTAAAACGATGATCGCTGAAAGAATTCCAACGATTATGCCTGCTTTATCTATCGATCAAGCGCTAGAGGTAACCGCTGTCCATTCAATTGCAGGAACCTTGACCCAACGTTCGCCCCTGTCATTGCTTGCTCCAATAGTTTCGCCACATCACACAACAACACGGATCGCTATGGTCGGTGGTGGCTCACATGCAATCAAGCCAGGTGCCTGCTCCCTTGCCCATTACGGAGTTTTATTTGTAGATGAGGCTCCAGAGTGCGGTCCGGGTGTATTGGATTCGCTGCGCCAACCTCTGGAATCTGGAACGGTCACTATTGCTCGCAGCATCGGCAATCTAACCTTCCCTGCACAGTTTCTCTTGGTGCTAGCTGCTAATCCATGTCCATGTGGCAAGTTCACAGGTCGAGGTCGCAACTGCACCTGTACCTCACAACAGGTGCGTCGATACTTAGGAAAGCTATCGGGTCCGCTCATGGATCGTATTGATCTGCGGGTGCAGGTCGAACCAGTGGGTCGGGTTGATATGGCGCGTAACGAGCTAGGTGAAAGCAGCCAGGTGATTCGAGAACGGGTAATCGCTGCACGCAAGGTAGCTGAAAAACGTTTTGCTGGAATGGGATGGAGTTTGAACTCTCAGATTCCAGCACGGGCCTTACGTTCAACATTTCAACCCGAACGTGGTGCGATGAACTTTTTGCATGATGAACTAGATCGTGAGCACATTACGGCACGAGGCCTTCATAAGATCATTAGAACTTCGTGGAGTTTTGCAGATTTACATGGGCACCCAGTACCAACGATGCAGGATGTACAGGATGCCCATGCCATGAGAGGCAAGGTTGAAGCGTGAATGAACATTTAGCTCGCGTAGCTTTGCTCAGCAATATTGAGGGTGGACACACATTCTGGAGCGCTGAGATCTCGACCCACAGCGCACTTACTGTTTACAACAAATTACTTAATGGGGGATATGACCCAATTAAGTATGAAAAGTTGATCAGCAACTTACGGCTGACCAATGCAGATAAGTTGTTAAGTGAGATTGATAAACATTATGCACGTTTGGTTACCCCAGCAGATGAAGATTGGCCTGAACAGCTCAATGATCTTGCAGCGCCGCCTATCGGCTTGATTGTGAAGGGAAATATCAGCGCCCTGCATCAGCCCTCTTTAGCGATTGTTGGAACGAGAAACCCAACCTCATACGGTGCACGGATTGCTGGAGATTTTGCAGCAGGGTTTGTAGATCGGGAATGGGCGATCATCAGTGGCGGTGCATACGGAATAGATTCATATGCACATAAGGGTGCACTGATTGCAGAGGGGGTAACTGTTGCAGTAGTTGCCTCCGGGATCGATATTAACTATCCAGCCGGTAACGCTCGATTGTTTGCTGAAATCTGCGAAGCAGGTGCGATGGTTACCGAATTTATGCCTGGACATAAAGCCTTGCCCAACCGTTTCTTAACACGCAATCGCATCATCGCCGCACTGTCAAAGGCCACCCTTGTTGTCGAAGCCGCCTTTCGAAGCGGATCTTTGCGAACGGCGCGCGATGCAGCCGAGATATTTCGACCAGTAATGGCGATTCCGGGACCAATTAACTCACCGACCAGCGAAGGATGTCACCGACTAATTGGTGAGAGAGCTGCAGAGATCGTGACATCTGTGGCAGATGCGGTGGAGTTTGTTGGCGTTAATCAATGAGAGAATAAGGCCATGAGTGATTTCCGTTCGGGCTTTGTCGCCATTGTTGGCCGACCAAACGTTGGAAAATCAACTTTGATTAACGCTCTCGTTGGAAGCAAGATCGCAATTACCTCACACCATCCCAACACAACACGTACAGCGATTCGTGGCATTGTTCACCGCCCCGAGTTTCAGGCGGTCCTTGTAGATACACCAGGTGTACACAAGCCAAAGACATTGTTGGGTCATCGTTTAAATCAAGTTGTTGATCAAAGTATGGACTCAGTCGATATTGTGATTATGTGTATTCCTGCCGATGAAACATCTGGCGCTGGGGATACCTTTATCGCTGCAGAAATTGCAAAGCACCCAAGAGCTAAAAAGTTTGCGGTCATTACCAAGACAGATTTAATCTCAAAGGAAAAATTAGCAGCGCGCTTACTAGGCATCATGAAGATCGCCGAAGGCTTTGTCTGGGATGAGATCATTCCAGTATCTGCAGCCATCCATGATCAGGTGGATTTACTCAATGAATTAATTGGAAAAAACCTTCCGGCAGGACCTCAGTACTACCCAGAAGGAACAACCAGTGATCAAGCGATCGAGCAGTTAATCTGCGAATTTATCCGTGAAGCTGCTCTGCAAGATGTGCGCGAAGAGCTGCCGCACTCAATCGTTGTGACTATCGATGAGTTTGGTGAGCGAGAAGAAAAAGGTTCACGCCCATTTTTTGATGTCCATGCAACTATTCACGTGGAACGCGATACCCAGCGGGCAATCCTGTTGGGCCACCAAGGCGCTCGTTTAAAGGAGATCGGTATTCGCGCACGTGCAGATATTGAACGCGCACTTGTTGCAAAGATCTTTTTGGGGCTTCACATCAAGGTTTCAAAGGAGTGGCAAAAGGATCCAAAGTTGCTGGCAAAGCTTGGATTTGGTGACAGGACGTAAAAGTAAGGTCTAAGCCGCTAGGCTCTTTCTGCTTGCAAGGTATGAACCAATCAACACCAAGGGCAATCCAACAATAATTCCTGCCGTTAGCGGCTCTCTCAAGATGATGACACCCAGAACAACTGCTACTGCAGTATTTACGTAAGTAACTAGTGAACCGCGGGCAGGACCAATCTCATCCATTAATTTGAAGAATAATATGAATGCGATTGCTGTACTGAATACTCCAAGAGCAATAAGGGATACGGCAGAGTTGAGAGAAACGCTAGAAGGCCACTGCGCTATGGCAACAGGTGCCCAGAAAACAGTTGTCAAAGCCATTGCTAATCCGTTGATTGCAATGCCATCGACCAAAGGTAAGTTTGAGGTAACCATAATTACTGCGTAGGCATAACCCATAGAGGCCAGGATCACCATTGCGATAGAGAGTGGATCGCTGCTTCCAGTGAAACTTTCAATACCGACCACCAGAATCAACCCGAGGAAACCAACAACAATTCCCACGATTCGTTTGAACTGCCAGACTGAATGATCACCGCGTAGAGAGGTGATTATCGTTGCAAAGATTGGAACAGTAGAAACCAGTAATCCAGCTAGACCAGAGTTGATCTTCTGTTGAGCGGTCGTAATAAGGATCCAGGGGCCAATCATCTCTAACAATGCATAAAAGGCAACAAACTTAAAGCCCAGGACCGCCCCTTTAAACTTTTTGCGGTAAATCGCAATCGGAATCAAAATAGATGCCCCGATTAATGTACGTCCGGCTACGACGGCAGCGGGTGGGAAATCTTCAACGGCAACCTTCATAAGAAGATAAGGAATGCCCCACAAAATTCCAACCAAAACAAAGTGGAACAGGGATTTACGACTCATTTATCCAATCACCTTGCGGTAGAGATCCACAGTCAACGCTGCAACGGCATCCCATCCAAATAGTTTTTGAGCTCGAACACGTCCTGCTACTCCATACTTTTTTAGAAGTTCTGGTTGAGACATCAAGCCAGTTATGGATTCGGTCAATGCTTTCTCAAAAGGTGCGGCCTCGCCGTAGTAATCAACTAGTTCGCCGGTCTCTTTATCTGCAACAACCTCTGGGATTCCACCTACACGTGAGCCCAGAACCGCGGTTTCACAGCCCATTGCTTCAAGGTTCACAATTCCGAGCGGTTCATAAATTGATGGGCAGATAAATAAATCGGCGGCGGTAAGCATCGCCGTTAATTGATCATGTGGGAGCATCTCTTTAATCCACCACACATTGCTGCGGGTAGATTGAAGTTCGGCAATTAATGCTGCAACCTCGTTGCCAATACCTTCTTCATCAGGAGTTCCAGCGGCCAAGACCAAGCCAAACTCTGCAGGAACATCCTTCCAAGCACGCAGTAAATGCGCCAAACCCTTTTGACGGGTAATTCTTCCCACAAATAGTGCGTACGGTCCCTTAACTCCAAAGCTCTCAGGTACAGATGCATCATGGTTAGGTGCAAATTTATTGGTGTCAACACCATTTCGGATTGTAACTACCTTAGATGGATCAACGGCAGGGTAGGCCTTTAATACATCTGCACGCATTCCATCACTAACTGCGATGATTGCACTTGCTGCTTCATATGCGGTTTTCTCCGCCCATGATGAGATGCGGTAACCGCCACCCAACTGTTCAGATTTCCAGGGACGCAAGGGTTCAAGAGAGTGAGCGCTAACAATGTGGGGGATCCCGTGTTGAAGCGCAGCAACATGGCCAGCCATATTTGCATACCAGGTGTGTGAGTGAACAACATCTACATGTCCAAGATGAGTTGCCATCTCTAAGTCAATTGCTAAGGCTTGAACCGCAGGATTTGCATCTGCAAAACCAACAGGTAATGAGTAACCAAAAGCATCATCTCTCTTACCACCAAAGCAGTGAACATCGACATCAACATCCTTGATGGTGCGAAGGGCTTGCGTTAACTGGAGGACATGGACCCCAGCGCCACCATAGATGGCCGGTGGCCACTCCTTGGTAACGATTCCAACCTTTAACGCGGCCATCTCTTTGTAAACCTCTTCCTAGTACAAGGGTGAAAGGCTATCGTTAAGACATGGCCAAACTGCAACTTCCGCTCAGCATCGTTCTTGCTGGTGGCGAAGGAAAGCGATTAATGCCCCTTACTGCAGATCGTGCCAAGCCCGCTGTTCCATTTGGTGGCTCATATCGATTGATAGATTTTGTTTTATCCAACCTTGCCAATGCAAATATGCTCAAGATTGCGGTTTTGACCCAGTACAAATCTCACTCATTGGACCGTCACATCACAACAACCTGGCGAATGTCCTCCTTGCTTGGAAATTACATCACCCCAGTTCCTGCACAACAGCGTTTAGGACCACGTTGGTATACAGGAAGTGCAGATGCGATCCTGCAGAACTTCAATTTAATTCAGGATGAAGATCCAAAGCATGTTTTAGTTTTTGGTGCAGACCACGTGTATCGCATGGATCCTATGCAGATGTTCCAGCAGCATGTTGAATCTGGAGCTGGTGTAACAGTTGCAGCGATTCGCATGCCCCGCTCTGAGGCGCATGATTTTGGGGTAATCGAATTAGCTGATGATGGAATCACCATTAAGGCATTCCATGAAAAGCCTGCTAACCCACCTGCGATGCCAGGTCACCCTGATCTCTCATTAGTTTCAATGGGTAACTACATCTTTAAGCGCGATGTTATGGAAGAAGCGCTAATCCTAGATTCTGAAGATATTGAATCTCGCCATGATCTTGGTGGAAACATCATTCCTTTCCTAACATCACAAGGTCAGGCCAAGGTGTACGACTTTGCCAACAATGTTGTACCTGGCGAAACTGAACGCGATAAGGGTTACTGGCGAGATGTAGGTTCAATTGATGCGTACTACGACGCGCATATGGATCTAGTTTCAGTTCATCCAATCTTTAATCTTTACAACCGGCAATGGCCATTGCTGACAAACCCACCATCACTGCCCCCTGCCAAGTTCAGCGAAGGTGGATCGGCACATGATTCAATCGTTGGTGCAGGATCAATTATCTCTGGTGGAATACTGCATGGATCAGTTGTTTCCTACGATGTTTCAGTTGGAAAAGCTGCCATCGTTGAAGGAACGGTCATCATGCCAAATGTAAGAATTGGCGAGAAAGCCATTATCCGTAAGGCTATTTTGGATAAGAGCGTTGTTGTAGATCCAGGTGCGCAGATTGGTGTTGATCTAGAACGTGATCGTCAACGTTTCACAGTCAGCGATGGCGGAATCGTTATTGTCGGTAAAGGCGTGCGCGTTACCGTTTAAGGCGCTTCACCAGCTCTCAGTATTGCTCTTTAACTCTTTATATCGCTGCATAACATCAGGAGTTGCAACGCTTTTGTGATGAGTAACTTCTCCCAAATCCCATGTTGGCATTTCACCCAGTAAGGCCCATGCAGCCTGTTTAGCCGCACCATCTGCAACGTATTCACCTGCTGGTGGAACCAGTACCTCGCGGCCAAATAGCGCACTTGCAATAACTGGCACCGCTGGATTCTTAGCCGCTCCGCCAATGAGCAAAATACGATTGACTCCAACACCTAATGCAACGAGAGCATCAACAGCATCAGCTAAACCTGCAAGCATTCCCTCAACCATCGCACGAGCAATATCCTCTTGATTTGAGTTGTTCAGATTCATTCCAGAAAAGACACCTGTGGCCTTTGGGCGGTTAGGTGTTCTTTCGCCTTCAAAGTAAGGCAGAAGTGTTAAACCATTGGCACCAGGCTTTGCCGCAAGGGCAAGTTGTGCAACCTCATCATGTGTCTTTCCTAATATTTTGCATGCAGCATCCAAGATCCGTGCAGCGTTTAATGTACAGACCAATGGCAGGTAACGTCCCGTTGCATCTGCAAAGCCTGCAACCGCACCACTTGGATCATGGGTTGCTGTATCAGAGACTGCAAAAGCGGTACCACTTGTTCCTAATGAAACAACAACATCCCCAGGCTGTGCTTGTAAACCTAAGGCAGCTCCAGCATTGTCTCCAGCACCTGCTGCTATCGGAATTCCAGAAAGAGTTGTTCCGCCAAAATGTGAAGGCGCGATAATCCTTGGAAGGGTCAACTCTTGGTCATGACGAAGTGCAAGGCGCACGATATCTTCGCGGTAATGAGATGTGCTGGGATCGAAGTAACCAGTACCTGATGCATCGCTGCGATCGGTAAAAAGCTTGGATAAATCCCCGCCACCCTGAAGCTGCCATGACAACCAATCATGCGGCAGGGCGATAGATGCAACGCGGGCTGCGTTTTCAGGTTCATGATCTGCCATCCATCGAACCTTGGATGCTGTAAAGGATGCAACTAACTTAGAACCTACTTTTCGTGCAATCTCTTGATCACCACCAACTTCACCGTTGAGATCATCGGCTTCCTGTGAAGATCGTGTGTCATTCCATAACAGCGCTTTTCTAATGACTTGACCCTGTGCATCGATCGCGACCATTCCATGCTGCTGAGCTGCTATAGATATCGCTTCAACATCAGCTAATCCACCCGCATCGGCAAAGGCTGAATTCAATCCATTCAGCCAATGTGATGGATCAACCTCTGTGCCATCGGGATGGGAGGCGCGTCCTTGGCGTACTAACGCACCTGTGTGAGCATCGCGAATAACAACCTTTACGGATTGGGTTGAGGAGTCCACGCCGGCGATGAGTTGTTGATTAGCCATGGGGCAAGGCTAGACTGTGCCAGTCAGCGTTGACCACAGGTGGCGGAAAGTATTTGAGCCACTCAATCAAACAATAAAATTGTTGGAGTAAATCATGCGTATTGGTGTCCTCACTGGCGGCGGAGATTGCCCTGGTCTTAATGCGGTTATCCGCGCGGTAGTTCGCAAAGGTGTAAAAGAGTACGGTCACGAGTTTGTTGGATTCCGTGATGGGTGGAAGGGACCACTAGAGGGTCTGACTATGCCTTTGAATATTGAAGTAACCCGTGGAATCTTGCCTCGCGGTGGAACCATTCTTGGCTCATCACGCACAAACCCTTTCAAGATCGAGGGTGGCGTAGAAAAGATTAAAGAAAACCTCGAGAAGGCTGGCATCGATGCGTTAATCGCAATTGGTGGAGAAGACACTCTCGGTGTTGCTACCAAACTCGATGCACTTGGCGTCAAGGTTATTGGTGTTCCAAAGACAATCGACAACGATCTTAATAACACCGATTACACATTTGGCTTTGATACATCTGTCAATATCGCGGTAGAGGCTATTGACCGTTTGCACACGACAGCCGAGTCTCACCACCGTGCATTGATCGTTGAAGTTATGGGCCGTCACGCAGGTTGGATCGCTCTTCACTCAGGTCTTGCAGGTGGGGCAACATGTATCTTGATTCCAGAGCAGAAGTTCTCTGTTGAGAAGGTATGTGAGTGGGTTGAATCCCGTTTCAAATCTCACTACGCACCGATCATCGTTATTGCAGAGGGTGCAATCCCTCAAGATGGAGATATGGTGACAAAGGATCAGACCCTCGATGCCTTTGGACATGTAAAGCTTTCAGGTATTGGTGACTGGCTAGCTGGCCAGATTGAAGAGCGGACAGGCAAGGAGGCTCGTACATCTGTACTGGGACATATCCAGCGCGGTGGAACTCCAACAGCCTTTGACCGTGTCTTGGCTACTCGCTTTGGTCTCCATGCGATCACAGCCGCTCATGAAGGTGACTGGGGCAAGATGGTTGCCCTACATGGCACAAACATTGCTCGAGTTCCACTTGCAACCGCTACTGAAAAGCTAAAGACGGTGCCGCTAGAGCTATACAAGGAGTCAGAGATCTTCTTCGGTTAATTGCGTCTCGCACCGACTCTTAGACACTCTAAACTTCTCCAATGAGCACACACTTAGACTCTCTCTTTACTCCTGGCCTTGTTGCTGCTCAGCAACCAACCTGGCCAGGTGGAGTTGATGGTCCACAGGTAAAGGCGGCGGTAGCAGAGCTCAAAGCGCTGCCACCACTTGTCTTTGCTGGTGAGTGTGATGATTTGAAGGCGCGTATCGCGCTCGCGGCAGAGGGAAAAGCTTTTTGGTTACAAGGTGGAGATTGTGCTGAAACATTTGTAGCAGCCACCGCGGACTCAATTAGAAATCGAATAAAGACAATTCTTCAAATGGCTGCGGTGTTGCAGTACTACTCAAGTCTTCCAGTAATCAAAGTTGGCCGAATGGCGGGGCAGTTTGCCAAGCCACGCTCAAGTGATTTTGAAACCCGTGGAGATGTAACACTTCCGGCTTACCGCGGAGATGCGGTTAACGATATTGAGTTTACTGAAAAGGCACGCACGCCAGATCCCATGCGCTTGGTTCGTGTCTACAACACATCAGCTGCAACCCTCAACCTGGTTCGCGCATTTACACAAGGTGGTTTTGCAGATCTTCGCCAGGTTCATGAATGGAATAAGGGTTTCATCCGCGATTCAAAGGTGGGCGATCGGTACGAGAAGATGGCTAATGAGATTGGCCGCGCTCTTGCCTTTATGAAATCAGCAGGGGTAGATCCTGAGAGCTTTAAATCAGTTGATTTCTTTGCAAGCCATGAAGCGCTCATCATGGAGTATGAAAAGGCCTTGACCCGTATCGATTCACGAACCGGAGATGCCTATGATGTTTCAGGCCACTTCATCTGGATTGGTGAGCGCACACGACAGCTCGATGGCGCACATGTTGATTTCGCATCAAAGGTCCGCAATCCAATTGGTATCAAACTTGGGCCAAAATCCACGGTAGCAGATGCACTTGCCTTGATCGACAAGTTAGATCCAAACCGCGAGCCAGGTCGCATTACCTTTATTACACGTATGGGTGCAAAGAATATTCGACAGCTTCTACCTGCACTTGTCGATGGTGTAACAAAATCTGGTGCAAAGGTGCTGTGGGTCTGCGATCCCATGCATGGCAATACATATGAGGCACCATCGGGGTACAAGACCCGTAGCTTTGATGATGTTATGGATGAGGTAAAGGGGTTCTTCGAGGTACATAAGGCGCTGGGAACACATCCTGGTGGAGTCCATATCGAACTTACCGGTGATGATGTCACCGAGTGTGTCGGTGGAGGCGAAGAGATTTCGCATGAGGATCTAGCCTCGCGATATGAAACAGCGTGCGATCCACGACTTAACCACGCTCAATCCTTGGAGCTTGCATTTTTAGTTGCTGAAATGTTGCGCGATCGCTAATTTTGGTCAGTGCCACTCTTCTTAACATCTCACAAGACCCCTGTAGGCACACTCAACTTACTGGCCGATGATCAAATCCTTATTGGTGCAAATCTTTCTACTCCATCCGCCTTCAACGCTGGAAAAGATGTAAAGATCGTTAAATCAATTCCAGTTATCTCTGATCTCATCGATGATTACTTTGATGGGGATCTCACCGCCCTCAATGGAATCAAGGTTCGCCAACCAGGGGCTGCCTTTTCGCAAGCGGCCTGGAAAGCGATGCGCAAGATCACTCCAGGCAAAACCTGGTCATACTCAGATTTAGCGGATAAAGCTGGCAGCGCAGCTGCTGTGCGTGCGGCCGGAAGTGCATGTGCTAACAATGCGATCATGCTGGTTGTTCCCTGCCACCGAGTTGTAAAAACAGGGGGAGCGTTAGGAAATTACGCCTACGGTGTTGATAAGAAGCGGTGGCTCTTAAGCCACGAGGGCTTTCTTTAAAATTTCAATCGCCTCGGCACACTGTGCATCATCAAAATCAAGATGGGTAACAAGGCGCACATACTGTGGACCAAGTGCGCTAATCCATAAACCTGCATCCTTGCAACGTGCTGCAAGTTCAGCTGCGGTAATTGGAAGTGCTGTCAGATCTAGGCCAACGATATTTGTATGAACAGTTGTTGGATCGATTAATGAAGAATCAATTGCCGCGATCGCCACAGCTAACTCTTGGGCACGTCGGTGATCCTCAGATAACCGCGCAATATTGTTATCAAGTGCGTAGTGAGCACCAGCTGCTAGCAAACCAACCTGACGCATTCCTGCGCCATAACGTTTGCGCCACACACGTGCTTTTCCTACACGCTCCTTAGTAGAAAGCATTACCGAGCCAATTGGCGCACCTAAACCCTTTGATAAACACACAGAGATTGTGTCGAAGTACCTTCCATATTCAGTGAAGGAGACACCAGATGCAACATGTGCGTTCCAGATGCGGGCACCATCTAAGTGCAGAGCAAGACCTAACTCAGCTGCACCTTTGCGAAGAGCGGCGATTTCAGTAATTGGCTGAACCGTTCCGCCACCAAAGTTGTGGGTATTTTCAACAGCGATCGCGGTCGTTGATACTAGGTACGGTCCGCTGTTAGGGCGTGCTATTTCAAGAGCATCTGAAGCCTTGAGCAGGCCGTTTTTGGCTGGAAAGGTGCGTGTAGTAATTCCACTAAAAACCGCTGCCGCGCCAAGCTCTGCTCGAACTATGTGGCTATTTGTTTCAGCGATTAACTCTTCACCAGGAGCGACCAACATACGAATAGCTAACTGATTTGCTAATGAACCAGTTGGTGTGAAAACCCCGGCCTCTTTTCCAAAGAGTGCTGCAACTCGTTCTTCAAGTGAGTTAACCGTTGGGTCATCGCTGTAGACATCATCACCAACAGGTGCTTGTGCAATCGCCTCGCGCATCGCCGCCGATGGACGGGTCACTGTGTCGCTACGAAGGTCAATTGCCATTAGACCAGCCTACTTCTGTTCCTTCAGTACGATCAAATACATTGCGATAACAACTAAAACTCCACCTATCGCGCTTTGAAGCGTAAGTATTTCGCCTCCGAAAAGGATCGCAAAGAGCGCGGCAAAGACAACCTCCATGGTCAAAATGACTGCAACCTTTGTGGCGCTCATATGTGCCTGTGACCATGTTTGAACAATAAAGGCGATAGCGGTTGCAAAGACCGCAGTAAAGACAACGACCGCCCACACACCCGAATCAGGTGGCGCGGAGTATCCCCCCGGAATCGAGGCAACTCCCGACAAGATTGCACACATCGTTAGCTGAATAACTGTCATCGCGTAAACATCACGTCCTGATGACCACTTACTTAAAGCGATAATGTGAGCTGCAAATAAAAAGGCGCTTGCTAAGACAAACATTTCGCCAATACCAACTGAGAATCCACGGATTGATAGCAAACCCAAGCCCACCGTTGCAAGCATGATGCAGAGCCAAACAAAGCGAGTGATCTTCTCCTTCAATACCAGCCAGGCTAAAACTGGTGTGAGAACTACATACAAACCTGTGATGAATCCAGTTATTGCCGCACCTGTTCGTTCTAGACCAAGGGTCTGAGCGATGTACCCCAGTCCTAAGAAAACGCCAGCCAATGATCCGCGTTGCAATAGATCCTTATTGAAATGCTTCACCGTTTGGGGGCGAATCAATAACATAACAAGGACAGCCAGAGAGAATCGAGTAAAGAGGAAGTTGTTGACACTCTGGCGCTCAATCGCATCCTTCATGACTACGAAGGCAAAGCCCCAGGCTGCAGCGACCGAGAGCAAGGCCCATGGTGCTAATTTGAGTTGAAGTTGATGACGGGCAGACATCAGCCGCGCAACTTCTTCAGCAAGGCAACTTCCTTGCCATGTTCTACTTCCTGTCCAGGTGTTTCAAGAATTAACGGTGCGTTTGCAACAGCTGGGTGAGACAGTAGCTCCTTAAATGGGTCAACACCGATGTGGCCATCTCCAATATTTTGATGGCGATCCTTGAGCGCCCCACACACATCCATCGAATCATTTGCATGCACTAATTGAAAGCGTTCGATTCCTGCAACCTCAACCAATAGATCAATGGTTGCGCTCATGCCGCCCTTAACCGAGATGTCATGTCCTGCCGCAAATACATGGCAGGTATCTAGACAGATACCGACCTTTGGATGGTATTCCAGCGCCTTTAAATACATCTCTAAATCATCTAACTTTTTAACCAGGCTTTGACCTTGACCTGCGGTTGGCTCTAGCAAAAGGTACGGCGCATCATCACCCAACGCATTAAGGATCGGCATCATGCCTTCATGAATCTGCTTCCACGCCTTTTCAACATGGTTAACATCCACAGCAGAGCCTGTATGAATAACAACTCCCAGTGCGCCGATCTCCGCCCCCCGCTTTAAAGAATACTGAGTTGATGCGAGAGAGTTCAGATATGTGGCCTCTGTTGGAGATCCCAAGTTAATTAAGAATGGAGCGTGAACATAAGTTTCGATATCAAGCTCTGCAGCTTTGATTTTAAAGGCATTATCTAGTTCAGGTTTTGACTCTGGCATCGCCCATGTCCGAGGACTTGAAGCAAAAACCTGAATCGCTTCAGCGCCGATCTCTTGAGCATAAGCAATTGATCTCTTGGCCATTCCACCAGTAGTCGGGGTATGGGCACCGATACGGGGCTTTTTAACTGGTGTCGGCATTGCCTTACCCTACGGTAATCGTCACCGTGCTGCCACGTTTAACCTTTGTGTTGACCACTGGTGAAACTCTCTTCACAGTTTTTTTCTTATTATTTCCGATTACAACAACCTTGACCTTCAATCCTAGGGATTCAAGCATCGCCTTTGCAGCGTTTGCCTCCATAGTAACTACCGTCTTTGGTATAAATGTATATCGAGGACCCTTTGAAATCTGTATGACGACCCGAGCGCCTTTGTTCATGCTTACTCCACCAGCAGGAGTTTGTGAGATAACAGCCAGCTCTGGCACATTGTCATTAAAGGCGTATCCGACTTCAACGGAAAATCCAGTTTCAGTCAGTTCATTTAATGCTTGCTCGCCACTCTTTCCAAGGTATGAAACAAGAGCAATCTGCTCAACCCCCTTAGAGACCACCAAGTTAATTGTGGTGTCACGTTTAACAGATGTGCCTGAAACTGGGGATGAAGAGATTACAAACCCTTTTGGTATTTCTGTGCTGAAAACCTCTCGAATCTGACCTACCAAAAGTGGTGACTTCTTTAATACCGTTTGAGCTGCTTCAGGGGTCAAACCTGTAGTCATAGGAACTGAATAACGTTCTGGTCCCTTAGAAATAATTAACTTTACCGATCCGGCCGCATCAACCTTGTCGCCACCTGCAGGAATACTTTCGATGATCCTGCCCTTAGCAATCTCTTCATCAAATCGATTCTCAACAACCGTAGTCAACCCTAGGGGCGCGATGATGTTCACCGCCTCCTCATAACTTCCACCAATAGTGGATGGAACAACTACTCGAGATCCAGGCCCAACTAAGCTCCACCAGCCACCCACACCAAGTGCTACCGCCAGAACCAATGCAACCTTGCGATTGCGTCGAACACGTTTACTTGCACGCTTCTTCTTCTCCTCTTTGCGGCGAATCTCCTTCGTTGTCTCTACAACGACAGGAGTTTGCTCAACAGGTACAACCTCTTTAACCTTTTTGCGAGGCTTTTCCCTAATTGGTTCGACGGGAAGATCTAGCCCCAAATCCATTTGATTCTTCCGCGGATCCAAATCGATCTGAATCTGCTGCAACCTTGCCAGAAAATCTCCAGCGGTACGAGGGCGCTCATCTGGATTTTTTGCGGTAGCAGATGCGATCAGATCATCAAGGGCTTGTGGAATATCTCGACGCTTGCTGCGCAACCGTGGGATCTCCTCATTGACATGCATATATGCAATTTGAATTGGAGTCTCGGCCGAGAATGGTTTATCGCCAATAAGCATTTCGTAAGCGACGATGCCGGTTGCATAAACATCGCTTCGAGAATCAGCAACCCCACGCTGAACTTGCTCAGGGGAGAGATATGAAACGCTTCCAAGGATGACACTTGATTCAGCGGTCATGGTTGAACCAATAATCTCGCCACGAGCAAGACCAAAATCTGCGATCTTGATGCGGCCATCCTTTGAAATCAAGATATTTTCCGGCTTAATGTCACGATGCACGATTCCCAAAAGGTGAGCGGCAGCTAATGCGCTCAGGATGGGTGTCAGATAGTTAATTGCATCCATAATCTCAAAGCGGCCACGTTCATTGAGATACTCACGAAGAGTGTGGCCTTCAATAAGCTCCATCACTAAAAAGATTGCGGGAACTCCACTTTGATTCCAGCCTTGATCCTGCACCGCAACAATATTGGGGTGGGATAGTGCGGCAGCAGCCTTAGCCTCCTTTATAAAGCGAGAGACAAAGGCCTCATCTTGAGCAAGATGCGGGTGCATGATTTTGACCGCAACTTTTCTATCAAGTCGTGTATCAATCGCTTCATAGATAGAAGCCATTCCACCGTTAGCGACCTGACGCAGTAATTGGTAACGCCCATCAATGAGCTCTCCGGTCAGATCAGACATGAGCAAATTTTATGGAGCCCGCCAAGTAGTGGGCATAAGGGCGCGCCCAAAAACCTTATGAAGTGAGTTTAAACTCGCAGTTTTCACGGGTTTGATCGGTATCAAAGTGAATTGATTGTTGGATCTGCCATTGGCGCATTTCTTTTTCAAGATGGGCCCCATCGCGAGCCAAGACTCTTTGCAAGCCAGTTTCAGAATCAATATCTAACCAATAGGTTATTGCTCCAGCCTCTCGTACAATTGCTTGAGCAGCTCCAACCCCTTCGATAATCAAGTAATCGGTTGGGGTAATGATCTCTTCACGATCAAACTTCATTAAATGCCAGTTAAAGATCTTGATGGTGCACGCTCTACCTGCAAGATGGGCCGAGGTAATGCGATCCAAAATCTCCATCAAGGCGTTACTGAGTGCGTTTTCCCAACCGTTGTACAAATCATCCATATGAACTGTTCGGACAGTTGAGTGGGTTGAGTATTCCGCCTCTAACTTGGCTGCAAGAGTAGTTTTACCTGCCCCTGCTGGACCATCAATAGCTAAGAGAACCACGCCAGCGCTTCCATCCCAAAATGGCGACTATCGCAAAGACTCCGTACAGAAGCGCGGTAAACCAATACCCAAGTGAAAGGTATTGAATCGTTGCAACCACATTGACGATGAGCCAAAGTACCCAAGTCTCATACTTCTCATAAACCATTAGCAATTGCGCAACAATTGAGCCGATAAGAATGAAGGCATCGGTCCAGGTTGCCGCTGCACCAATATCTGATAAGACTGGAGACAAAATGGCAACGCTAACTATTGTTCCAATCGCGATTCCTACTCTGCTTCTAGTGGAAATAGTTCCAGGCACGGCACCAGTTGGGGCCCAACCAAACCATCCATAAATCGCTGCACCGATAAATACAATTTGCAGCATCGCACTTGCGAAAAGGTCTACCTGGTAGAAAAAAACACCGTACAAACTGCTACTCAATACCCACCAAGGCCACGTGATTCTTTTTCCTGTTGTACCGAGATATACCCCAATAAATGAGGCCACCGCTGCTATAAATTCGAGAATAGATACTTCATAGCCCCATGCTGTAAATAAAGTGGTTGACATAGTTCATTCCTTCCACATCCGCATTACCGGATCGGTCAATCGGTCGGTCTGAATCTCAGACCCTCTCAGCCTTGTGGGCTCCCGTAGTTGTTACTCTAGCGTGAAATCAGCTGGCGCTTAACAAATGCAGCCCCTGCAACACGGATTCTTCTGCCCGTTGATGTCTTTGCACGGTGATTAAAGATGTCATATCCAATTCTTTCGACCTCATCGACGATGCCACAGTACAAAGTGCTGGCCGCTTCAATGCATGGACGACTCGATGCCTCCAACATTGCGATCCCAGGAGCGGCCTCTGCTTGTAATTGACGCACACGCGCAATTTGGAACTTTAAAGCCTCAATAATTTCAGGGGTTAAGACCCGTTCTTCAAGCATTTCACGTGTAACACCAAACTGACCCAGCTCCTTAAGCGGTAGGTAAACACGACCACGATCTAGATCCTCATCTACATCGCGAATAAAGTTAGCCAACTGAAAAGCAATTCCAAGTTTCTTCGCTGCTTCAAAAGCATCCTCGTGCAGAGGGCCCAGAATTGGAACCATTTCGAGCCCAATTACAGCGGCAGACCCATAGACATACTCAAGTAAATCCTCATAACTTTCATACTCTTGTACAGTCAAGTCCATCGTCATCGAATGTAGAAATGCTTCAAAGTGTTGGTGGGGAATATCAAAGCGATTGACGGTATCAATCAATGCACGACCCACATGATCTTGGCTTGTGCCTTTTTTTAGATCTGCAAGAACTCCGTTACCCCACTTGCTGAGAACTTCAGCTTTTTCCTCAACACTAAGCTCTGAGGCTAAATCATCAACAATTTCATCTGCATAGCGCGCAAAACCATACAGCGCATGAACAAAGGGACGTTTTGCTTTTGGCAGTAACAAGGTTGCCAGGTAGTACGTCTTTCCATGCAATGCGTTGAGCCGCTTGCACTCTTCGTAGGATGCACGAAGATCGGGATCTGTAATCCCTGCAGCGGTTAACTCATCCATTTACTTAACCGGACCCACAATACGTTCGGCGGCAAGACGACCTGAGATCAAAACCATTGGGACACCAACACCTGGTTGAGTTCCAGATCCGGCAAAGACAACATTTTCTATGCCCGCTGCCATATTGCGCGGCCTAAAAGGTCCTGTTTGAAAGAAGGTATGCGCGCTAGCAAATGGTGCACCTTGCTCCATACCCTGATTTTTCCAATCCAGAGGAGTTGTTACAACCTCAGTTTCAATCGCATCTCCAAAACCTGTGTATCCGCGTTGTTCAAGGATTTCAACCATGTGATCTCGGTATGGCTTAGTTTGCTTGGTCCAATCAATATCAGCCGTCAGGTTTGGGGTAGGGAAGAGAACATAGTAAGAGGTTTTCCCTGCTGGAGCTAAAGCTGGATCATCGAGTGAAGGAATTGTTACCAAAACACTCGGATCACTCATCAACTTCTTTTGCTTGATTAACTCATCAAAGACGCCATCCCACGATTGACCAAAGTGGATATTGTGGTGAGCTGCGAAATCGTACTTCTTTGAAGAACCCACCAACATAGTTACACAGGAAGGGGAGTAGTTAAGGCGCTTAACATTCAAAGGTGTCTTACCCAATAGATCCCGCCATGCAACGGGTAGATCTGGATTCAGAATAATTGCATCGCATTCGATGCGTTGACCATCTTCTGTGATAACCGCCTTTGCGCGACCATTTTGCACATCTACCTTTGACACTGTTGTGCTGTATTTAAACTCAACACCATGCTTTTGAGCAGCAGCTGCCATTGCGCGAGGAACAGCATGCATTCCACCCTTAGGGAAGAAAACACCATTGACGGAATCCATATAAGCAATAACCGCATAAATGGCTAGCGCTTGCTGTGGGCTAACACCGGCATACATAGCCTGGAATGAGTACACCTTCTGCAGACGCGGATCCTTCATAAATTGATTGACCTTGGGCGATAAGCGACGGAAGCCACCTAAAGCGATAAGACGGGCAAGGTTGGGCGTTAAAAGATTGAATGGAGAATCAATATTGCGATCAATAAAATCATTCATCTCATACTTGTATAACTTGGTCACAAAATCTACATATCGTGCATAACCAGCGGCTTCTTCGGGGCTGATCTTGTCTGCAATCTCAGCTTCCATCTGTGCAGTGTTTGCATGAACATCTAATTGGGATCCATCTGCGTAAAAGGCACGATACAAAGGAGAAACAGGCATTAATTCAACCCAATCCTTCATATCTTCTCCGACGCAGCTAAAGGCATCTTGAATTAATGAGGGCATTGTTAAAACAGAAGGTCCTGTATCAAATGAGTATCCATCCTTTTGCAGCAATCCACTTCGGCCACCAGGAACAGCTTCACGTTCAATGACAGTTACCTTGCGACCTGCACCTGCAAGACGTAGCGCAGCGCTTAAGCCGGCATAACCTGCTCCAACGATGACAACGTGATCTGTAGGACCTTTGACGCGAGCAGGCATTTAAGCACTCCTTTTAGTTGCGATGTTAGCTAGCTCGACGAGCAAAGCCTTTCCATCGTTGGTGAATAGTGGTGATTGAGCCGCCGAAAGGGCGGCAGCTGTGAGTCTTTCAATTGTTGATTCAAGCTCGGCACGTGCACCTGTTGCTTCAATGATTTCCTGCAGTGCTGCAACTCCCTGCCCATCAAGATCTGGGCGACCAAAGTACTTCTTACAGGTTTGCGCCTGCGCAGGGGATTGACGTTCATGTGTCATTGCAATCAAAACAGTGCGCTTGCCTTCGCGAAGATCATCACCTGCAGGCTTACCAGTAATAGATGGATCTCCAAAGACACCTAAGAGATCATCCCGAAGCTGGAAGGCTTCACCAAGTGGCAAACCATATGCCGATAGGGCAGCAAAAATCTCATTACTTGGGTGCGCACTTATTGCTGCGCCAAGATGTAGTGGACGTTCAATTGTGTACTTTCCTGATTTGTATCGTGCAATCTTCATCGATCGTTCGGTGCAGGTGTCCTTCTGTGTCTGCTCATGAATATCCAGAAACTGTCCAGCCATTAACTCAACCCGCATCTCGTTGTACAAAGGGATCATACGAGCGTACTGCTCTGTAGATATTCCAGCGCTGTTGAGCATTTGATCAGACCAAACAAGGGCTAGATCACCTAACAAAACCGCAGCCGATAAACCATATTGCGGAGCGAAGCCATCAAGTTCATCCTGCACATGCATTGTTTCAAAGTGTCGATGGATAGATGGCTTACCTCTGCGAGTATCGGATCCATCCATCAAATCATCATGAATGAGAGCACATGCTTGCAATAACTCCAGAGCTGCCATTGCTCGTATAGTTGACTTTTCTATTGATCCACCAGCAGCGGTAAAGCCTGCATAGGCAAACAATGGGCGAAGACGCTTTCCACTATCTAATAAGAAGGAGCTAAGGGCATCTGATACGGGTGAGAGATCTGATGAGATCGAATTCAGATATGCGCTCTCACGATTGAGGAAGATGCTTAGCTCTTCCTCAACGGCGCTACGCACGCTCTTTAATGTTGCCTTCGGCTCTGAACTCACGCGGTAACGGTACCCTCACTCCGTGGTATCGCGCACTTCGTACTCATTCGAGTTCTTCCCTCCTAAGGATGTAGAGGGTGAAGATCGGCTGTGGGCTGCCATCGAAGGGCTTAAATCAATCGCCCCAGACTTTGTCTCAGTTACTTATGGTGCAGGTGGCTCAACCCGAGATCGATCGATTCGAATCGCTCGAGAGATCACACAACGCACCGGAATCTCAACTGTTGCACATTTAACCTGTGTTGGATCAACTCGCCAAGAGTTATTGACCATTTTGCAAAGCTATAGAGATGCAGGAATCACAAGCATCTTGGCTTTGCGGGGAGATCCAACTGGTGGCCCCAGTGCGCCGTGGACCGCAACAGAAAATGGTTTGAATCACGCCGATGAATTAGTACAAATGGCGGCAGAGTTTGGTGGCTTCACCATCGGCGTTGCAGCATTTCCAGATGGACATCCTGCATCTAACGGAGATTTTGATAAAGATGTAAATGTACTGATTCGTAAAGAACAACTGGGCGCAACCTTTGCGACAACACAATTTTTCTTTGAAGCAGATCGCTATATCCAATTAGTTAATAAGCTAAGGGCGCGAGGATCAAAGCTCACAATCATTCCCGGGATCCTGCCAGTTACTAATGTGAAGTTACTGCACCGCATGGCCGAACTTGGCGGCACCCCGATCCCACGCAACATCGCAGATGCCTTTGCACAGGTTGAAAATGATCCGCAAGCTGTGCGTGCCCTTGGAGTAGAGATAGCAACATCACTCTGCAAAGAGTTGCTAGCCGCTGGAGCTTTAGGCTTACACTTTTATACAATGAATAGCTCAACAGCTACCCAAGAGATCTACAGAAAGTTAAATGATGCTCAATAAACAAGAGTTCAAAGCAAAATGGAGTTCTTTGCATAACAACGCTGAAACAAAGGGCATCGTTGGCGCATGGCTCAATATCTCGTACCGCTTTGGCTTGATCTGCACCTTGCTTCGTATTTCTCCTAACGCCCTTACCTATTTAGGTTTACTGGGTGCGGTCGGAACAGCCTTAACAGCCCAAACCTGGTGGTCAATTGCCTTCTTAGTTTTCTCGCTATTTTGCGATGGAATCGATGGAAGTGTTGCAATATTCCAACAGCGTGACAGTAAATGGGGCGCGACCCTTGATTCAGCTGTAGATCGAATCAGTGAAGCGTTGTGGTTCTACACCCTGTATGTAATCGGTGTTCCAGCATGGATCCCAATCGCTCTTTGGTGTGTAGCCGCCTTTCAAGAGTACGCACGTACCAAGTTAGTTTCACTAGGCGTCAGTGACTTAGGTGTCGTAACACCTGCTGAGCGTCCAATGCGTGCAAGTTATATCTTTATTATTTTGGTGCTGGATTTGGTGGGGCTTCCAGGAGCGACCGCTTTGTCAATCGCCTTCTTTGTGATTCAGTGCTACAGCTTTGTTAGTGTCGTGCGTTTTTCTCGTAGCCAATTGCTTCAGTAACTAAATCTCCACTTATTCCGACAAGCGGTAATCCACCACCGGGATGAGCAGAGCCTCCGACCAAGTACAAACCCTTTATAGGTGAGCGGTTCTTGGCGCGCATAAAGGCGGCGCGAGCTCCGTTGCTAGATGTTCCGTAAATCGCACCACCTGGAGCATGAACTGAAGCTTCAAGATCTGCTGGTGTTCTAATAGTTAAAGACTCCAAGCGATCTCGCACCGAGATGCCGCGGGCTTCAATTTGATCAATGATGGTGTTGGCGTAATTACGAGCAAACTCTTTATCATTCCAATCAAACTGTCCATGTGTTGGAGCGTTCACCAAAACAAACCAGCCTTCAAGGGTTTCATCTCTGCTCATCTCGGGATCTTGCGGAGCGCAAATATAGATTGTTGGATTTTCAACGGGTTTGCCATGGATAAAGATTGCATCAAATTCAGCATCGTAATTTTCTGGAAACAAAATAGTGTGATGGTTCAGAGTTTGATCTGGATCCTTACGCATTCCTAGTAACAAACAGAAGCCAGCAACTGAAACATCTGCATTGTCGATGTTTTTGCGGGCCTTTCTCAAGGTGCGCTCATGTCCCTTAATTAACTTGTTATAGACCAATGAAGCATCAGCATTAGCAACAACGGCATCTGCTTCAACAACTGCTCCATTAGCCAGGATTACTCCGGTGGCTCTCTTACCTTCAGTAGTGATAGCTGAAACAGGGGAGTTCAAGTGGAAGGTAACGCCGACATCTAAGGCACGCTGATGGACAGTTGCAGCCAGTTGGCCTAATCCGCCCTTTACATGCCAAGCCCCAAAGCTCTCCTCAACAAAGGCAATTGTTGATAAAACCGCAGGGGCTTTGCGCGGATCAGATCCACTGTAGGTAGCGTAGCGATCCATGATGTAACGCAGGCGTTGATCCTTAACTATCTCATCTGCATGAGCTCGTAAGGTCTTCCATGGTGCAATTATCTTCATATCGCGCAGGAAGGTAATCCGTTTCAACAGCGAGATAGGCGATTTCAACTCTGATTCAATAAATGGTCCACGACTTACATCCCACATGCGCTCTGCGCGCTTCATAATGCGATCCCATTGCTGGGCACTTTCTGCACCAAAGGATTTAGAAATTGACTCCAAAGTTTTGTTTCTCGATAAGTTAGAAAACTTTACGCTACCGCCATCAGCAAATCGATAATCAAAGGAGGGATCGACAGACTCAATCGGACAGACAAAGCCCATTGGCTTTCCGGTGCGCTGAAAGAAATCCTTATAGACAGCTGGCAAGGTCAACAAGGATGGTCCGGTATCAAATGCAACTTTGCCGATCCATTCGGTTCGGCATTTTCCACCTACTTGATCAGATGCTTCGTATAGAACAACCTCATGACCTCCACGTGATAAACGTGCAGCAGCGGTCATTCCGCCCATACCTGCACCAATTACCACGATCTTCATACTGTGCGACCTTTCCACATCACCGTTGTACGCACTAAGTATGAGTAAACAATCAGGTAAATCAGTGCAAGGATTGATATTGGATGCAACACACTATCTAGAACTCTTCCACCGCTCTTAATTGCGCTGAGTACTCGAGTTCCGACCATGGCTGCAAAGCCAAGCCATCCGTATGGATTACCCAATAGACCCACAATCAAGGGGGCGATACTTGTAGCAATAAGAAATGCGATGACAAAGAACGTGCCAAATAGAGATCCAAAGGCTTTGTTGAGAGATTTGCCATACCCAGCTTTTATCTCACTCCATGATGCATACATGCGGGTCTCTGCTATATCTGAACCGTTGATCACCGTTCCAGCTGATCCACTAGTGATTAAATGACGCGCCAGGAAGACATCATCGATCACTGCATCTTTGACGGATTGATAACCATCTATTGAAATTAACGCAGAACGTCGTACAACAAAGAACTGTCCATTAGCAACCGCCATAGATTTTTGCTGTGCTCGTTCAGCAAATCTCAGTGGCACTGTTGTAAGCCAGGACCATTGCAGCAATGGTTGGATCAATCTCTCGGCAAAGTTTTCTGCAATCTGACGTGGATAAGGCGAGACAAAGTCCAATCGAGCACCATGCATCAGCGTTACCGCCTTATTAATCGCATCATTTGTTAAACGCACATCTGCATCAATAGAAACCAACACCTCTTTATTACTTGCCTCATAAAGTTGCTGCAGCGCCCAGGTTTTGCCGATCCAGCCTTCTGCAAGAGGCGCACCTTTAATGATTGTAAAACGTGGGTCACCAGCTGTAAATCGCTGCAGAAGTTCGTAGGTGGAATCCTCTGAGTTGTCATCTAATAGGTAAAAGTGAAAAGGACCATCTTGAGCTGACAGTGATGCAACCAACCCCTCAACATTTTCAGCCTCATTGCGCATCGGAACAACCACATCTACAGAGTTCTGCAGATCAGAGTTTGCTTTAGGTGTGCGGATTTGAAGGAAGTTCAGGGCAGCGATCGTTAGCAATATAAGGGGAAGTAAAGCGAATACGATCATCGAAGAGTTATGGTCTTCCGACCCATCGGTTAAAAAAGTACGGTACTAACAGCACACCAAGGATCGCACCTGAAAAGAGTGCGATACCGGGACGACCAAAGAAAAATAGATTTCCAACGACTCCAGAAAACCAGGTCCAAAAAAGTAGAACATCTGCAGCAATTAATGATCCGCCGACCTTGCGTCGATCCCGTGGGGTCGCAAAGTGCAGGATCGTCATCAACGCCATGGTAGATAGCAACCAACCAAAGGTATTAGACAATGGGATTTCTGGTTGGAATGGAACATGAGCTCCAGTAACTACCCATGTCCATCGACCATCGCTAACCATAAGTGGATCCAAGAAGAGATCCCACGCTGTCATTAATAATGCGCCATATAAAAACACCCAAGATTTACCGATGCGACGTGCAGCGACTAAACATGGATGAGCGATCATTACCCAGGCAAATGGAACAACCAAGGGAACACTTAATAACTTAGCTCCCAATGTTGAAGAGTATGTGTACTCACCAAAAGGCCAGCTAGTTGTTACACCAATTTGCTCAATCAAAAACCCAAATGCCAGAGTAATTCCCAGCAAGCTCCAACCGTATCGAGCACCATATGAAGCCACACCATGAAGAAACATGGCAAGTGCAGCTAGATACACAGATGCAACTGTGATGACCTGCAACGCTGTGCCCTCTACCAATGGATAAGCGATCTGCATCAATATTGCTAAGCCAAGTGCAACACCCATGACTTTGATCAGCAGGGGAGATGCGCCACCTCTGGCCCTACGACGGGGCGTGTAATGGCGAATGGACATAGGTGTAAGTCTGCCTTATTCCATTTATTTAATACAGTTACTACAAAGATCCCCGTACTTCACGCACAGCAAATCGAGCAAAAAGCTCCTCTGAATACCAGTTAAAGGCCGATGTATCTGCAATCGCCTTTTGATGCGCCGCACCCTTGTATGCAAACTCTCGAATCGCAGCCGCTGACTCCCACAGTGAAAAAGTGCCCTGAAGTCCAATAGGGGCTTCACCAATTCCAATCGCTGCAACCAAGCCAGGTGCAGATTTCAATGAAATCGTTACAGGCGGCACCGATCGCCAAAATCTAAAGTTCTGACTCCACTTAATGCGCGCACGAGTAATTGCCGCAACCTGTCCATCCCAATCTTTGGCGGTTGCAACAAAGGGTTCCTTGCCCGCCCACTTGCCATGAGATGAAATCGGTTCCAGCACTGCACGAAACTCAGATACTGAACCCTTGCGCCAACGGTTAATAACAGTTGATGTATCAAAGTTTTCAAGATCTTTAACAACGGCTACTAAACCCCACTGCAGCGCATTGGCATCACTGGGCGTAAAGGTTTCACCCTTGCCCGTGCCTAATGATTTGTGAAATGAAACATTCTTATCTGCCATTAAGAAGAAACGATCAAAGCCCATTGCAAAGATCGCATTCACCACACGTGATGGCTTAATTGTCCAGAAGTAAGCAACAATCATTAATCGCCAACAACCATAGGTTCTGCACCAGTACATTCAAGTAACTCTGCAAATGTTGTTGGATACACCGCATGAGGGTGGCCCGCAGCAGCCCACACAACTTCATACTCATTTAATGCCTGATCAATAAGAATCGTTGCGGGGCAGGTCCAGCCGATTGGAGCAACGCCCCCGATGGAAAACCCTGATTTTTCCTTTACATAATCAGCATCCACTCGTCCAAGTTTTTCAATACCTAATTTCTTGGCGACCAAATCAGTGTCGACACGATGGCGTCCACTTGTAATAATTAAAAGCGGCGATTCATCTGGAAGTTTGAAGATAAGCGATGATGCGATCTGCCCAACTTCAATTCCTAAAGCCGATGCCGCCTCTTGAGCGGTACGTGCGCTATCGGAGAGAACATGGACCTCACCTGTTAATCCGTGATCAGCAAGGGCTGCAATTACACGCTTGACCGCTGCCTTTTCCTTGACGCCATCCATGAACCAAGGTTATCCAATTAATTCAAGTAGGCTCAGGACCATATGACTACTGATTTATATGCCCTCGGGATGCGAGCACGTAATGCAATTTACGCCTCCTTCTTTCTGTTGGGCTTTCTAGGTCTTGCATGGATCCCACGCATTCCAGAGATCAAGGACTCATTAAGTCTTAGTGATGGCCAATTTGGCTTAGTTTTATTGGCGAGCACAGTTGGCTCTATTCCTGGAGCACAGATTGCAGGAAGAGCGGTTCACTCCTTTTCATCCAAGCTTGTAGTGCGCATCGCTGGAGCGTTGCTTCCAGTAGGTGTCTTTGTCATTGGCATAGCCGATACTGTGCAGCTTTTATTGTTAGGGCTTTTCATTACCGGTTTTAACGTTGCATTTATGGATATTGCGATTAATGGCCAAGCTGTTGAGATTGAGAAACACACTAAAGGCCGATGGATGTCTAGCTTTCATGGTTTCTGGAGCATTGGTGCCTTTGCTGCAACCTTAATTGGCGGATTAATCGCAAACTTTGTTTCCCCCAGAGACAACTTAATTGCAATCGCTGCAATTGGTTTGTTTGCATTTCAGTTTATTGCACATTATATGTTGCCTGCAGAACATGATGGTCACCTAGGCGAGCCAGGGAAAGATGATGCCGGCAAGGTTTCACTGTTTGGTAAAGAATCTTTAATTTTGTGGGCACTAGGAATCGGGTTGATGTGTTCTTTAATCCCCGAAGGCGGTGCCTACGAGTGGAGCGGAATTCTCTTGCAGGATCACATGGGTATCGGCAAAGGCTTAAACGCTGCAGCTGCGACAACCTTTTCGCTAGCAATGATCGCAAGCCGTTTGCTGGGGGATCGTGCATTTGAAAAGTGGGGTCATGTAAACACTGTTAAATATGGTGGTTACCTTGGTGGCAGTTTGTGGGGTATTGGATTGTTTGTAGGAATGTCTATCTCTGATTCCTATCCGACCGCTGGTCTAATAATTGTTTGCTTAGGTTTTGGTGCTGCCGGTTTTGGAATGGGTCCATTCTTTCCTGCATTTAACCTAGCCGCCGCATCAATTCCAGGCATCGCACCATCTGTTGGCTTAGCTCGCGTCGGTTTGATTGCGATCGCCTCATACTTTGGCGGACCAACTCTCATTGGTTTACTAGCTGAAGTCACTTCGCTACCTGTTGCTTTTGCTTTCCCTGTTGCTCTTTACATAATTGTTGGATTGCAATCTAAATACATCAAGGTACGTTCGCTTAAGCAATAACCCATGTCTGTAGCAGGGTAAAGATTGCAATCGCATATAGAAGGATTGCAAAGGCTTTTTTCAGTATTACAGGGTTAACCTGTCCGCTCTTTATTGAGGCTAGACGAGCAACAATTACAGCCGCTACCGCCATTGCCAAGGGAATTACCCAGTTAACATCATCCCAGCTTTGGTAGTGGCCAAAGAATGCGGTGATGGAGTTAATTGCGATAATGGCAAGGGATGTCCCTGCAGCTTTTGCTGGCGGCACCTTAAAGAATAAAACCAAGATTGGTATTGCAAGAAATCCGCCACCGATTCCAAACAACCCTGTGATCATTCCGATGATTAAAGAGATCAAAATCAGCCAGAACAATGGAACCTTCTTTTCGGTGCCAGCAACCGGTTTTATGAGCATCGTTGTTCCAGCGGTGATCAGCACTATCGCTAATCCAGTGGTGAGGACCGAGCTACTTATGCGGTAGACCAGGATAGAAAAACCTATGTTGGTACTGAGCCCCAGAGCCCAAATAGTGAGAGCTTCCTTAAAAAGCACCTCGTTATTTTTAATCTTTGGCAATAACCCGGAGATTGCGGCGGTCAATACAACAGCCAAGGCTGCGGTAGTTGCGGTTTGAGGAGTAAAGTCAAAGATGTAAAGAAGAATTGGAACGGCGAGCATCGCTCCACCTGCACCTATGAATCCCAGCACCGCTCCAATAAATCCGCCTGCAAGTAATCCACCGATGATTTCCATTGGGTCATCATGGTGCAAAAAAGCCCGCCGGCATAAAACCGACGGGCTTTTCTTATTGAATTTTAGGTTAACAGCTCCTATTACAGATCGAAGAATGCACCTGTTACTGATGGACCAAAATCTGTACCAGTTGCTATTAGTGCAAAGATGATCAGAGCAGCACCAGCAAGTGAGAGGTTCTTGAAGAAGCTGATTGACTCATTTTGCTTAGCTGTTGCATCTGTTTCCTTCCAGAATGCGTGCATCAAGAATGATGTTGGGATCAGGAATAGCGCGATCAGTAGTGCGCCTAGATCTGCGTAAACGCCAAATGCGATGTAGAGACCACCGACGAGGATCATCAAACCTGATAGGACCACGCCAAACTTTGCTGCTGGAACCTTCTTGTACTGGGCGTAGCCGGTCATCGCCTCAAGCTTGGTGAGGTGTGAAACTCCAGATGAGATGAAGAGCAAGGCGAAAAGTATGCGACCGATGATGAGGACTATGTCCATTGAGACTCCTTGAGATATTGGTTGATTGTGAACTTACTGGGTAATAGTAGTTGAAATTTCAACTAATTTTGACCACGACACCCCCACGCACTTGCCATTTGTCGGTGGGAAGGGCTACTTTTCGAACATCTGTTCGAATACCCACAGCTGTGAAAGGTCTACCCAGAAATGTCAGCCATGCAGGTTAACCCCGCCCTCGATGTCACTATCGATGGGGCAACAACTCCTATCGAGTTCACCTATAAAGGAAAACGGTTTCGCATCCATGCGGTGTTATCTCGTTGGTGTGAAGCGGGTGGTTGGTGGAATCGAATCAGCGATGGAAGGTATCGCCCCGATGATCAGGCACGGGCTGTCTGGAGAGTAGAGGCGGCACCTATTGGTGCGCTGACAACCTTTGAACTAGAGCGTGATGAAGTAACAGGTCAGTGGATTATTCGTAAGGTATGAGCTTTATTCATCTCAATGTTGCCAGCGGGTATTCGTTGAAATACGGAACAACCCACCCCCATGATCTAGTCCAACGTGCAGCAGAGTTTGAAATGCCAGCGTTAGCGCTAACAGATCGTGATGGGTTAGCTGGTGCCATCCGTTTTACTCAAAGTTGTGTTGATTACGGGATCGCACCCATCATCGGAGTCAATTGCGCCATTGATCTGGGGCCAACAAAATTTGGATTGGGCAAAGGTCGCATCACCTTGCTGGCACATAGTGATGGGGGATGGCGCTCGCTGTGCAGATTGATGACATCGCTAACAATGACTAGCCAAACTCGTGTGCCAGTTCTGACCTTAGATTTTTTACAACAGTTCAGTAACTACAGCACCAATGTTTATGCCATGCATGGCCCCGAAGCACCTATCAGCGATGCGATACAAAACCATCGCTTTGATCAAGCCTTACATATCTTTAATCAAACCCGTGATCTATTTGCCAATAATGCGATTGAATGCGTTTCACACCTAGTCGCAGGCCGCGGACCCCGCTCTACCGAGCATGCAGCGCGATCTTTAATCTTTGCCCGTGACAATGATATTGATGCGGTTATCACCAACGCTGTGCGTATGAAGGATCGCACCGATGGGCCGGTGGCAGATGTTTTAGATTGTGTGCGACAACTAGTTCCATTGCATGATCGCCACATTGAACGACGCAACGCTGAAGGATTTTTGAAATCAAGTGATGAGATGATTTCTTTGGCTGCCGAAATCGCACGGGCTGCAGGAGAACGAACACCGCGTGCACTGTTAAAGACAACGCGCGAATGGGCTGAACGCTCACTGCTCTCACCACAACGAGATATCGGTTTAGGGGGAGCCCACCTGCCAGAGCCCCATGTTGTAGGCGTCAATACCGCCCAAGAGATGCGTACCTTGCTGCGTTCTCGCAGTGAAGCCGGAATCAACTGGCGCTACAACAGCAGCGATCAGATCAGCAAAGCACGTGCACGTTTAGATGATGAACTCGCAACCGTTGCAACACTTGGTTACGAGTCCTACTTTTTAACCGTTGCAGATATTGCAGATATGGCACGGGATGCCGGAATCCGTGTTGCAGCTCGCGGCAGCGGTGCAGGCTCCTTGATCTGTCACTTACTTGGAATCTCAGGTGTAGATCCGATGCAACATGGTTTATTGATGGAGCGTTTTTGCTCTCCCTTGCGCAGAGCCTTGCCAGATATCGATATCGATGTCGAATCTGCCCGGCGGCTCGAAATTTATGACATGGTCTTTAAAAGGTATGGCGATAGCAATTGGAGATCACCTGCCAATCAATCACGGTGCGCAGTTGTTGCAATGGTCGATACCTATCGTGCCCGCCACGCAATCCGTGATGCAGGAGCAGCCCTTGGTTTACCCGGCATGGAGATCGATATGTTGGCCAAATCCATGCCACATGTACGTGCCCGCAATATCGCAGCAACCCTTGAATCCTTGCCTGAACTTCGAAAGATAAATACATCTACGCCATTGATGGCGGCAACAATTGAGATGGCACAACGCCTAGATGGCCTGCCACGCCACCTTGCGATGCATCCATGTGCGATTGTTTTATCAGATGGTGGTTTTCTAGATCGCGCACCATTGATGAGCAGCGCTGGTGGTTACCCAATGGTCGCCTTTGATAAGGATGATGTTGAAGCGGTTGGGTTATTAAAGCTAGATGTCTTAGGTGTTCGGATGCAATCAACTATTGCTTACTCCATGAAAGAGATCGAACGAGTTCACAAAGAGATAGTTGATATTGATGCGGTTGCGCTAGATGACACAGCAACTTATGAGTTAATTCAATCAACGAGAACCCTTGGAATCTTTCAGGTGGAAAGCCCAGGACAGCGCGAACTTGTTGGAAAACTCGCACCCAAAACCTTTACCGATTTAATTATTGATATCTCTCTGTTTAGACCAGGGCCGGTTAAGAGCGACATGATCACGCCATTTCTTAAGGCTCGTCATGGGTGGAGCCCAGCACAGATAATTCACCCTGATTTATATGAGATTTTGGCCCATACCGAAGGTGTTGTTGTCTTCCATGAACAGGTTATTCAGATCATCGCAACGATGACCGGGGTTTCATTGGCAACGGCTGATGAAAAACGCAGATCGCTAGGAGACCGCGCAGGTCAACAAGAAGTGTGTGATTGGTTCTTTCCTGCAGCAACTGCCAAGGGGTATGAGCTACCAATCATTCAAGAGATCTGGGATGTGCTGCGCGCCTTTGCATCCTTTGGTTTTTGCAAAGCACATGCTGCAGCCTTTGCGCTGCCTACATATCAATCGGCTTGGCTTAAGACCCATTACCCGGCAGCCTTTCTTGCAGCTGTCTTAACCCATGATCCCGGTATGTACCCCAAGCGTTTAATTGTTGATGAGGCCAGGCAGATGGGGATCACCATCGCACCGATTGATGTCAACGCATCTGATGCGGTGTATCGGGTTGAAGATCATGGCAACGCGATCCGTATCGCCTTATCAACTGTTGGTGGAATTAGTGATGGGGAAGTTCAATCAATTATCGCCGGTCGTCCTTACATCGACTTAAATGATTTTGTGCGCAGATCTGGGTGCAGCACACCGGTTACTGAAAGTTTGATTCTTACAGGTGGCTTTGATTCGCTGCATGCCGATGTCAATCGACGGGATCTATTGCTTCATTTTTCTGATTTACAAAAATCACCCAGCGCTGCCATCTCTGGCGCGCAGATGAACTTGGGGTTTGATCCACCGGCGTTGATCAGCAGTGGGTTACCTGCAATGACCGCAGCTGAAAGCGTGAAGCACGAGATCGATCGATTAGGAATTGATATGTCCCGCCATATGATCGAGTTTTACGGTCAGTTCCTTAACGCAATCGGTGCGGTTCGCTCTAGCGATCTGCTGAAGCAGCGATCCCAATCATCGGTGTTAGTTGCAGGGATCAAGGTAGCGATGCAGACACCACCGGTGCGTTCGGGTAAGCGTGTCATTTTCCTCACCCTTGATGATGGATATGGTTGCAGTGATTCAACATTTTTCACCGATGTCCAAGGCGAGTACGCCAATGTTTTGTATTCGACCTCGTTACTACTTGTTCGAGGTGTCACCCGTCGCACAGGTGCCAGAGGCATCTCTATCAGGGCTACCGGGGCTTGGGATTTACGTGCCGCTTACGAAAGTTGGAGCGCTAAACAAAGTACGCTCGCAATATGAGCGCAGATGAAAAGCCAACCCAGGCAACGATTCTGCATGTCGATATGGATGCCTTCTTCGCATCGGTTGCCGAAAAAGATAACCCCGAGCTAAAGGGCAAAGCGGTTGTCATCGGAATGGGTGCACGTGGAGTTGTCTCTGCAGCAAATTACGAGGCGCGCAAATTTGGTATTCACTCTGCGATGCCGGTCGGGCAGGCACGTCGCTTAGCGCCCCATGCAATCTTCTTGCCAGTTGATATGGCTCGGTACCAAGAAGTCTCTGGTCACATTATGGAGATCTTTGAGAGCTTTACCCCTAACGTTGAACCGGTCTCAGTTGATGAAGCCTTTCTCGATGTAACAGGTGCAAAGAAGTTGTTAGGTACGGGCCGTGAAATCGCTGCCGCAATCCGCGCCAAGGTTGAAGCACAAGAGGGGATTACATGCTCTGTTGGTATTGCACCATCAAAGTTTATTGCAAAGTTAGCATCAACACATTGCAAACCTAATGGCATGCTTGAAATCACCAGTGATCGAATTCTTGAGTTTTTACATCCGCTACCAATATCTGCAATGTGGGGGGTAGGGCCAAAGACGGCAGAAGTGCTAGAACGCTTAGGACTTCGGACAATTGAAGATATTGCAAAGCTTCCACGTACAACATTAATCCGTGCGGTAGGAGAAGCGGCAGGTGCCACCTTGCATGAACTGTCGTGGGGTCGTGATTACCGCGATGTCGCACCACACGATGTTGAAAAAAGTATTAGCGCTGCAGAAACCTTTGCTAGAGATCTCGATAACCCTGAAGAGATTTTGCGGGAATACCTGCGTCTTTGTGAGCGCGCAACATCACGGTTGCGCGACAAGGGATTGTTTGCAAAGACGATCTCAATCAAGGTTCGCTTTGGAGATTTCTCAACGATCAATCGTTCAAAGACTTTGCCGCTTCCGATCGATGGCACCCACGATGTATATGAAGTTGTGAAAGCCTTATATCAAGGGCTACATATCGAGCGGGCACGTTTGCGTTTGGTGGGAGTATCCCTAGAGAGTTTGAGTGAGAGCGCTCCTGTTCAGCTGGTGTTAGGTGAGCGTGAAAAGGGGTGGCGCGAGGCGGAAACGGCAATGGATAAGGCCCGTGAGCGCTTTGGTGATGGCTCGGTGCGTCCAGCCCGCCTGATCACACCCGAAGATGAGTAGCGGGTAGGCAAAAACTGTTCTATTGTGGGGTTATGCCATTATCCGATCGTGAAAAGCGCCTCTTGGAAGAGATGGAGGCTGCTCTTTTAACAGAAGATCCACGCCTAGTTTCCGCTCTTTCAGCAAAGGGACCGGTTTCACCATCTCGCAACCGCATCGTGGTTGGCGCGGGGTTAATCCTGCTTGGCTTGGTCACCCTCTTTGGCGGGTTGATCTCACAGATGACACCTATTGGAATCCTTGGCTTTGTAATCGCTCTGGGCGGGGTCATTACAGGGATCTCATCGATCTCACCTATGGTCCGCGGCGCTCGCAAGCCTTCATCACGGACAAATTTAAGCGCTCGCCTTGAGCAACGTTGGGATAACCGCTCCAACGAGGAGTAAATCCCCGCATAGCTCCACCTCAAGCCCCTCCATGTGAGGGGCTTTTTTCATGCCCGCATGGTGGGGGGAGATGTGGGCAACATGGTTGAAAAGGGCTAAAAGTGGGAAAAGGTGGTTGAAAAAGGGGAAAAGTGGAGTAAAGTGGGGAATTAAGAGGGCAAACCTGGGGAAGGGGGCGCTGAAAATGTTTCTAGGCACCCACGAGCCACGTCTTGATGACAAAGGTCGATTAATCCTTCCCGCCAAATTCCGCGAAGAGTTAGCAGCAGGTTTAGTAATTACTAAAGGACAAGAACGTTGTCTTTATGTTTTTCCATCAAATGAGTTTTCAGTAATTACAGAGACGCTAAAACAAGCGCCAGTCACTGCTAAATCAGCACGTGATTACAGCCGTGTGATGTTTGCTGGCGCACACGATGAAATTCCTGATCGTCAAGGTCGCGTAACAATTCCGCAATCACTTCGTACATATGCAGGATTAGAAAAAGAGTGCGTTGTTATTGGTGCAAACACTCGCGTTGAAATTTGGGACGCAACTTCTTGGAATGAATATTTGGCAGATCGTGAAAAGAGCTTCGCTGATGTTTCAGAGGAGGTCTTTCCAGGTTTGTTCTAACTCTCATTTGTGGCCACTGCCGACCCTTCGAACGTAGCGACGCCCCTTCCCCGGCGCCGTTACAACACAAAGATCCGTCGGCCGGCAGTGACCAGAGATGAGAGTCGCAAGGAAAGACAGCGGTAAAGAAGTACACAACTTAAAACAATCAATCACAGGAAAAGGGGGAGAGATGACGAATACAACAGAACACATATCTGTAATGCGCGATCGTTGTGTCGATCTCTTGTCCCCAGCGATTGCAGCTTCAAGTAATCCAGTTGTAGTCGATGCGACTCTGGGTCTTGGCGGACATACAGAAGCGTTACTTCAGAAGTTCCCACACTTAACTGTTATCGGCATCGATCGCGACTTAGATGCGATTGCAAAGGCCACAGAGCGCCTGGCACCATTTGCAGATCGTTTAAAGACTGCACACTCAACTTTTGATGGCATTGCCGATGTAGTTGCTGGCTTTGGTTACAGGCACATTGATGGCGCATTGTTTGACCTTGGTGTTTCATCAATGCAACTAGATCAGGTCGAACGTGGATTTTCTTATTCCCAAGATGCACCGCTAGATATGCGTATGGATCGCACCCAATCCTTAACTGCGGGGGAGATCGTGAATACATATGAACCAGGTCAGCTGGTTCGAATTCTTCGCACATATGGTGAAGAAAAGTTTGCAACACGTATCGTCGAATCAATTGTGAAGCAGCGCGCCATCGCTCCCATGAATTCAACTGCGCAGTTAGCAACCCTTGTAAAAGAGGCGATTCCTGCGGCTACTCGTCGTACTGGTGGAAACCCTGCAAAGCGCACTTTCCAAGCTCTTCGCATCGAAACCAATGACGAACTAGGCACCATTGCCCGCGCACTACCTGCGGCGTTAGAGCTTTTAAACGTTGGTGCTCGCTTAGTGGTTATGTCTTTCCAATCCCTCGAAGATCGCATCGTTAAGCAGCTCTTCGTAGCATCTACAACATCTGGAACACCACGCGATCTGCCCTTTGATCTTCCTGAATTTGCTGCCAAGTTTTCAATGATCACTCGCGGAAGCGAGACACCAACCGATGCCGAGCTTGAAGAGAACTCACGTTCTCAATCAGTGCGTCTTCGCGCTATCGAAAGGGTGGCCGCGTAATGGCTATGACCGCACTAGCTCCAGCGATTACTCGCTCAAAAGAAATTTTGGTTGAAAAGACATCACAAGTTGCTCTCAAACTTGTTCCCAATGTCTCCGACGGAAAGCAAGCTGATCGTAAATTCTTTGCAATCTTTGTATCAATCGTTGGCGGTATTGGTCTCATGCTTCTTCTCCTGATCAATACCTTGTTAGCGCAAGATGCATTTGAATTAACTAACCTCAAGCTAGAGGCAAAGCTAGTTAGTGATGAACGCGAAGCAATTGCTCGCCAGATTGACAAGATCTCTTCCCCAGAAGCTCTTGCAAAATCTGCAACAGCATTAGGCATGAAGCCTTCTGAAAATCCAACTTTCTTATCACTAGATAAGCCAGTTATTGAGGTACCGGTTAAAAATGGGTAATTTTTCATTAGCGCATAAGCGAATCAGAGGCTTGGTCCTGATCCTTGCGGTAGTCATGTTTATGTTTGGCCTTCGCCTAGTTCAGATACAGGCACTTCAAGCAGGCAACTATCGCGAACTCGCTGTTAATGAAATGGAAAAGGTAAGAACTCTTCAGGCACCACGCGGAGATATCACCGATATCAATGGTGTGCCTTTTGCGCGAAGCGTTGCTGCAACGAGCATCGTGGTGGATCAAACCCAAATCACCGACCCTGCCAAAGTCGCAGCTTTTGTTGCTCCTATTCTTAATATGAAGGTTCAAGAGGTCCAAGAAGCGGTAACAGGTACTCGCAAATGGAACATGGTTGCTCGCAATGCAAAGCCTGCAACATGGTTAAAGCTCTCTGACGCCTTAGATCAATACAACTCACGATTTAAAGCAATGAGCCCTGATCGAATTATTGGTTTCTTCCCAGAACGCAGCTATGTCCGCGAATATCCATCAGGAAATTTGATTGCATCACTTATTGGCTTTGTAAACCACGATGGTGTTGGCGCAACTGGACTCGAATCCAGCATGAACTCAAAGATTAAAGGCATTGATGGCAAGTATTCATACGCCAATGGTTACAAGGCCGAAATCCCTGGCTCACAATCTGAAATTATCCCAGCGCAATCAGGTACATCGATTCGCTTAACAGTAGATCGCGATATTCAATGGGTAGCGTCAAAGGCAATTGCAGAGGTTGTTAAATCATCTCGAGCACTCAGCGGAACTGTCATTGTTATGGATCCAAAGACAGGGCACATTTTGGCACACGCTACCGCACCAACTTTTGACCCAAATGACACAACTAAAGTTTCTTTAGTTGCTATGCGTAACCCATCTGTCCTAGATGTTTACGAGCCTGGGTCCACAGGAAAAGTAATGACAATTGCCGCAGCGCTAGAGGAAAAGAAAATTACTCCGCAAACAGTTCTAACAATTCCGGACAAGTTAAAGCGTTCAGTAAAGGTGTTTCGTGATCACGAGCCACATCCAACACAGCGCTTAACAACTGCCGGAGTTCTTGCGGTTTCAAGTAACACCGGATCCATCAAAATTGGCGAAATGATTTCTAATGACAAGCTGTATGACTACTTAACAAAGTTTGGAATTGGTTCCAAGACGGGTTCAGGTTTGCCTGGTGAATCACGCGGAATTTTGCCTAAGGTTGCCGATTGGTCCGGAACTACAGCGCCAACGGTGGCCTTTGGACAGGGATATTCAGTAACAGCGATGCAGGCAACAAGTGTTTTTGCCACGATCGCTAATGATGGAGTTCGTGTATCTCCAACGGTTATTGCAGGAACAAGTGATTCCAGTGGAAACTACACACCATCTGCAACTCGCGAGAGTGTTCGAGTAATTAGCCCAGAGACGGCATCACAGATGCGTTTAATGATGGAGAGCGTAGTTTCTGCAAGTGGAACCGCGCCATCTGCAGCGATTCCTGGATATCGTGTGGCTGGTAAGACTGGAACTGCACAACGTATTGATGACACATGTGGTTGCTATCGCGGCTACACCGCATCATTTATTGGCTTTGCACCAGCTGACAAGCCTGCATATGTAATTTCTGTAACTATTCAAGATCCTAAAGGCTTGCACTGGGGTGGATACCTAGGTGGTCCAGTATTTAAAAAGGTAATGTCATTTGTGCTTCAATCAAAGGGAATCGCGCCAACAGGCACCGTAGTTGACCCGCTTCCGTTGAACGAAAAAGCACTTCTTGCCGAAAGAAAGTTGATTGCAGATAAGAAGGCAGCAAATGTCAAGGCCAATTGAAGAATTCAAGAGAACTCTTGAATCAGTTGCGGCAATTGCTAATGCTCAGTTAACCGGAGACCCAACGACAGTTATTACTGGCATCACACTTTCAAGCAACAGCGTTCAAGAAGGTGACTTATTCATTGCGCTACCTGGTGAGAAGACACATGGCGCAGAGTTTGCAACAGATGCAATCGCACGAGGTGCTACCGCGGTTTTAACGGATACTGCCGGTGCCGCCAAGATCGCTGGCGTTCCTGTCATTGTCAGCAGCAATCCACGTCGAGCCGCAGGAGTGATTAGCGCTTGGTTTTATAGCGAGCCAATGCGTGATCTGTATAGCGTCGGTGTCACTGGCACAAACGGAAAGACAACAGTTACAACTTTACTTCACCAGATCATGTCGCTGGCTGGTCGTGAAAGTGGTCTTATCGGGACTGTAGAAACACGTATCGGTGAAGAAGTAATTGCGAGCAAGAGAACAACCCCCGAAAGTAGCGATTTGCAAGCGTTATCGGCGATGATGCGTGAGCGTCATATGCGCAATCTAGTAATGGAAGTTTCTAGTCATGCGATCGCTCTTGAACGAATTCGGGGCAGCCACTTTGCTGTTGTTGCATTTACTAATCTTTCGCAAGATCACCTAGATTTTCATAAAACAATGGAGGCCTATTTTGCGACGAAGGCCAAGTTGTTTACTTTTGAGTTTGCAGATTTGGCTGTCATTAACATTGATGACGCCTATGGCCTCAAACTTAAGGAAATAACCGAGCTTCCAGTGATGACGGTTTCACGCCATGATCAGAGTGCGACTTGGCACTACGCATCCATCACTAAGGATTATGTCGGTGCTCATGTGGCAATTAGAGGCGGCGGGGGAATCCTGATTGAAGGAAAAGTTCATCTTCATGGTGGATACAACTTTGATAATCTCTTGATGGCAGTTGCAATTGCCACTGAAAGTGGAATCGACCCAATTGATATTGCAGCGATCTTGCCGCAGTTAACCGGAGCGGCTGGTCGACTTGAATCAGTGCGACTGGGACAAAACTTCACCGCCCTTGTTGATTATGCACATTCTCCAGATGCGGTTACTCGAGTTTTAGAGACTGCTCACGAAATTAGCGGCGGTCGAGTTATTGCAGTGCTTGGGTGTGGTGGCGATCGAGATGCTTCCAAGAGAGCGCTTATGGGAAAGGCTTTACAAGAAGGCGCAGATGTAGCGATCTTTACAAGTGACAATCCACGATCAGAAAAAGCGGATGCAATTCTGGTGCAAATGACCCTTGGCTTAGAGATTCAAGAGCCAAGTGCAGTGATTAAAGATCGTTCCGCAGCCATTAAAGCTGCAGTTAACGAAGCCAAAGATGGCGATCTGGTCATTGTTTTAGGTAAAGGCCATGAAAAGGGTCAAGAGATCAACGGCGTTGTGCAGCCATTTGACGATCGCATTGAATTGGCTAAAGCGATTGAAGATAAGAAATGATTACATTAACAGCGGGTGAAATCGGTCTTTTGGTCGGCGGAGAAATGCATTGCGACAAAGATCTACTGGTGTCTAAAGCACCTGTATTTGACTCGCGTAAAGCAACACCTGGTTGCATCTTTTTGGCACTGCAGGGTGAAGTTGCAGATGGACATGATTATGCAGCCGATGCTTATCGAGCCGGTGCAATGTTTTCATTGACGACTAAGCGCATCGATGGTCCTTGCATAGTTGTAGAGGATGTCATTGAAGCTTTATCGATCCTGGCGACTTTTGTTCGTAAACGTCTGACCAACTTAACTGTTATTGGAATTACCGGCTCGCAAGGAAAGACCAGCACCAAGGATCTCATGTCTCACATGTTGTCTGCGGTTGGTCCAACCGTTTCTCCGGCTGGCTCATTTAACAATGACCTTGGATTGCCAATTACGTTGCTTGAATGCGATGAGAAAACTAGCTTCTGTATTTTAGAAATGGGCGCTCGTCGCACAGGCGACATCGCTCGTTTGTGCGGTATTGCGCAACCAAACATCGGAGTTGTTTTAACTGTTGGAACGGCGCACCTTGGAGAATTCGGCAGCGTAGAAGCAATCGCCCGCACTAAATCCGAACTTATTCAAGGACTAAATGATGACGGAATCGCAGTTCTTGGAAATTACGATTCCTACACCCCAGCGATGGCCTCGTTACATTCTGGTCGAACAATCAAATTTGGCGCAGGGTGTGAAATTCGTGCAACTGAAATCGAAATCCGCGAAGGTCGACCACACTTTGATTTGGTAACTCCTGCAGGCCGTGATGCGGTCGGAATGAGATTAGTTGGCGAACATCACATAGCAAATGCTTTAGCTGTGGCAGCGGTAGGTACCGCACTTGAACTACCTATCGAATTAATTGCTAGTTCACTATCAACTGCCGAGAACTCCAGTAAATGGCGGATGGAAATTCATGATCTCTTTGGCCTGTTGTTGATCAATGATGCTTACAACGCGAATCCTGAATCGATGTCGGCAGCTTTGCGATCCCTTGTTCTGTTTGCGCAGGAACGGGGCGGTCAATCCTGGGCATTCCTCGGAAAAATGCATGAACTCGGCGAGTCAAGCCCCGCACATCACGCTGGCATTGGCACCCTTGCACAGGAGCTCGGAATCGATCATCTCGTGGCTATTGCGGCTCCGGAGTATGGGGATTCACTGGGCGGAACAGTCGTTCATCACTACGCCAGTATTGATGAGTGTCTATCGATGACAGATCATTTCTCTGCAGGAGATGTTGTTCTAGTAAAAGCTTCACGTTCAGAAGGTTTTGAAGTACTGGCTCAAAAGTTAGAGAGCCTGTGGTTAGACAAGAGCGGAGTTGAAAGTTGAGACAGATCCTTATTGCGGGTGCTTTTGCCCTCATCTTTTCTATCTTCGGTACACGTGTTCTGATTGGCGCGCTTGCTCGCAAAGGTTACGGGCAGATTATTCGTGAAGATGGACCAAGCAGTCACCACATAAAGCACGGGACGCCAACTATGGGCGGAATCATTTTTATCCTGTCAGCAATCCTTGGATATCTATTTGCACACCTTGTGACAGGAAATGCATTAACAGTGTCAGCGCTGTTAGTAATTGGCTTGGTCGTTGCTTTAGGTTTTATTGGTTTTCTCGATGATTGGCTTAAAGTAACCCGTCAAAATTCACGCGGTTTACCAGGGCGCTACAAACTTTTGGGACAGGCGATTGCAGCGGGTGTATTTGGTTACCTTGGCTTGCAATTTGCAGATAAGGATTCATTAACTCCGATTTCTGAATATCTTTCTGGTGTTCGCGAAACTACAATTTACTTAGGGCCAGCCCTTGTCATCATTTTCATTATCATCATGGTGATGTCGGCAAGCAACGGAGTTAATCTGACAGATGGCCTGGATGGCTTAGCAACCGGTGCGTCGATCATGACTTTCTTGGCTTTTGTTTTGATTGGGGTATGGGAGTTCGGTCAAAGTTGCGCACTCAATGCAACTGCCGGGTGCTATGCAGTTCGAGATCCGCTTGACCTGGCAGTCCTTGCAGCTGCATTTGCCGGAGGTTGCACAGGTTTCCTTTGGTGGAACACTCCGCCGGCCAAAATCTTTATGGGGGACACAGGTTCTCTTGCTCTAGGTGGTGCAATTGCGGGACTTGCTGCAACGTTACGCGTAGAACTGCTACTTATTCCTCTTGGTGGTCTCTTCGTAATCATCACTATGTCCGTGTTGATCCAAACCGCGTACTTCAAAATGAGCGGCGGAAAGCGTGTTTTCAAAATGGCACCTCTGCATCACCACTTCGAATTAATTGGTTGGGCTCAAATTACTGTCGTCATTCGTTTCTGGATCATCGCAGGATTATGCGTAGCAATTGGTCTTGGACTTTTCTATGCGCAATGGGTCGTCAAGTAATTCATGTCTACCGACTTTGCCAAAAGGAATGTTCTGGTATTAGGTGCCGGAGTAACTGGAAGTTCTGTTGCTCGCTTTCTGAGTTCGCAAGGTGCCAAGGTGACGCTCACTGATGACAATTCAGCCGGTGTATTAAAGCCTGAAGAGGTTGATGTCAATAACTTTGATGCAGCAGTGATTTCACCAGGATGGCGGCAGGATCATCCCTTGGTGGCAAAGATTCTCAATAGTTCTCTAGAGCTTTGCAATGAAATCGACATTGCCTGGAACTTGCGATCTTTGCGTGCACCAAGTCAAAAGTGGATTGCCGTTACTGGTACAAATGGCAAGACAACCACAGTTGAAATGACTGCGGCGATTTTGAAAGCAGCAGGAATTAAGGCAACTGCATGTGGCAATGTTGGTGACACTGTTATTGATGCGATCGATCGAGATGACGCTTATGATGTTTTGGTTTTAGAGCTATCAAGTTTTCAATTGCATTGGGCTCAAGAGGCACAATTTGTTGCTGCAGCAATTCTCAACATAGCCGATGATCACTTAGATTGGCACGGTAGTTTCGAAGCTTATGCTGCTGCAAAGTTTTCAATTCTAGATCGAGCAGAAATTGCGATTCTAAACGGTGATGATGGGGCGGTTGTAACACGAGCAAACCGCTATAGCGGACGCAAAGTTTTCTTTTCATTAGATACCCCGGCTCCAGGTGAAATCGGAGTGGTAGAAGAGTTGCTAGTTGATCGCGCATTTGTAAGTGATCCACAACAGGCATCGATGATCAGCGAATTGGCTGAAATTGTTCCAACAGTCCCGCACAATGTTTCTAACGCTCTAGCTGCAGCTGGGTTAGCCCGCGCCATCGATGTCCCTTACGAGGATATTCAAAAAGCGCTGCAAACTTTTCGTCCAGGTCGCCATCGCATCGAGGTAATTCATGAAGCAGATGGAGTTACCTGGGTTGATGACTCCAAAGCAACCAACCCGCATGCCACCGCAGCCTCATTGATGTCGCACCTTTCAGTTGTGTGGATCGCTGGTGGATTGGCAAAGGGTGCGGACATGGATTCGTTGATTGAAAGATGTGCACCAAGGATTAAAGTGGCAATCCTGATGGGTGAAGATCGCGGGCTCATCGAAGCTGCTTTGATCAAGTACGCACCTACAATTCCAAGAATTCTTCTTGATGCCCCGACTGATTACACGCGCGGGGGAGAGTCCAATTCATTGATGGAATCTGTTGTTAGCGTTGCATCAAAACATGCAGTTTCAGGAGATGCGGTTTTGTTAGCACCCGCATGTGCATCCATGGATCAATTCATCTCTTATGCAGATCGTGGAGACAGATTTTCTGCGGCGGTTCGAAAGGTGATTGCGCATGAAGCGTGAGGAAACCATTTTTACCAAGCCGGTAAATCTTTACTACATGCTTCTAGGCAGCACTTTGGCCCTAAGTCTTTTGGGGCTCATTATGGTTTTTTCTGCCTCATCGATTTATTCGTTGGGGTCACGCGGCACTACTTATGGGGTCGTTATCCGTCAGTTTCTCTTTCTGCTGATCTCTTTACCGATGGCATGGGTTCTTTCGCGCCTATCGCTTAGACAATGGAAAACCATTGCACGCTTTGGTGTATTGATCTCGGTCATTCTCCTGGCACTTGTTCAACTAATAGGTAAGAGCGTTAACGGAAATCACAACTGGATTAGCCTTGGTTTTGTCGATGTTCAACCAAGTGAAATCGCTAAGTTCTTAATGATTTTGTGGGCCGGACATATGCTCGCAATTCGAGAACGTGCCGGTGCGATTTACAGCAATGTAGTTGTTTTGATTGGTCCAGCGTTCTTACTGTGCATGATGTTGGTAATGGCTGGTCGAGATCTAGGCACCGCTTCGGTGTTTGCCTTTATTTTGGCAGGATTGCTGTGGGTTTCAGGTTTGCGTTTAGGGGCCTTTGGAGCTGTAGTAGCTGTTGGTTTAGCTGGAATTGCAGTCTTTATTTTGACCGCTCCGCATCGCGTAGAACGTTTTGCCGTTTTCCTCAATCCGTTTGCTGAAGATCAATACAAATTTTCAGGTTGGCAGCCGGCACATAGCTTGCTTGGCCTTGCCAGCGGTGGACTTTTTGGGGTTGGCCTTGGTGCGAGTCGCCAAAAATGGGGAAATCTTGCAGAAGCGCACACAGATTTTATTTTCGCAGTAATCGGTGAAGAACTTGGATTGTTTGGAACTTTAGCAACCTTACTTTTATTGGCGCTGCTGCTTTTTTCAATCTTTAAATTAGCATTACGCGCAAGTGATCCAATGGTCCGATATGTTTCCGCTGGTTTGGGTTGCTGGTTTGCTATTCAAACAGTTCTTAACATCGGTTCTGCAATAAGTGTCTTGCCCGTGGTTGGTGTGACTTTGCCACTAGTTTCTTACGGCGGTTCTGCGCTTATTGCGACATACATGGGAATTGGGTTTGTTTTAGGCGCGGCGCACAGAGACCCAGTAATCTATAAAGGATTACAAGAGACGGGAATTAAATGGCTACGGTAGTTCTTGCTGGTGGAGGCACCGCAGGACACATAGAGCCCGCACTTGCTGTCGCACGTCAATGGATGAAAGCTAATCCGTCAGATAAGTGCATTTTTCTTGGCACTAAGAGCGGACTCGAAAACACCCTTGTGCCAGCAGCCGGGTTTGAACTTCGACTTATACCTAAAGTTGCAATCTCCAGAACTCCCTCTGTTTCGTGGCTGCGAATTCCATTTGATTTGATTTCTTCGGTTGTTTCATCCATCAAGGTAGTAAAAAAGGGCGATGTTCTGGTCGGTTTTGGCGGTTATGTCAGCGCGCCTGCTTATTTGGCTGCCGCACTTTCTCGCACACCGATTGTCATCCATGAAGCAAATGCAAAACCAGGGTGGGCTAATCGCTTAGGTGCATCCTTTACATCCCATCTAGCAGTGGCTCACCCAGTCGACCAAGGAAAGTTTTCAGATGCGCTACTTGCAGGTTTGCCACTTCGCTCTGATGTCGCTACCGCATGTGTCGCTTCGGCTTCACATTGGGGGACGGCCCGAACAGCTGCAAAGGTGCGCTTAGGTTTTCCGGCAGATGCCGCACTTGTTTTCATCATGGGAGGATCCCAGGGTTCCCTGGCAATAAATGCCGTTATTGCTGATGCCGTGTCAATCTTTAATCACAAAGGCATTTCTGTTCTTCATTCAGTTGGAAAGCTCAATGCTTTGCCACATTCACAAGGGGGCTACAAGCCAGTTGCATACGTTGATGCGATGGCAGATGCTTACTTAGCCGCTGATTTAATTATTGCCAGAAGCGGTGCGGTGACCTGTAGCGAATTTAGGGCTTTGGGTCGATACGCTCTTTTCGTGCCGCTACCAATAGGAAATGGAGAACAGTTCGTAAACGCTGCATCCTTGGTAGCTGATGGTCGGGCCGAAATCATTACTCAAAAAGAATT
>CAMDCL010000003.1 GCA_945890205.1 Bifidobacterium breve
CGCTCAATTTGCCGGGCGGTGTGAAGGTTGAGCGGATTTCGGGCAGACTTTCGCTCTTACAGCACCGACCTTAGGGAGAACCGTGGACTTAGAAGCAGTCAAGGGCGATATCGAACGAGTAATCGTGACCGAAGAGCAGTTGCAGACACGTATCAAAGAGCTTGCAGCACAGGTTGATAAGGATTACGAAGGTAAAGATCTTTTACTCGTTGGAGTACTCAAGGGCGCTGTTATGGCTGTAGCTGATTTTTCACGTGCATTGCAACGTCATATCGATATGGATTGGATGGCTGTCTCCTCCTATGGTTCCGGAACAAAGTCCAGCGGAGTAGTTCGAATTCTTAAAGATCTTGATCGTGATATCACCGGTAGAAATGTTTTGATTATTGAGGACATCGTTGACTCTGGTTTGACGCTCTCATGGCTTAAGGCAAACCTTGAATCCCGCGGAGTTGGCTCCGTAGAAATCCTCTCTATTCTTCGCAAACCAGATGCCGCAAAGGTTGAGGTCGATGTTAAGTATGTTGGTTTTGATATCCCTAAAGATTTTGTAATTGGATACGGGCTCGACTTTGACGAGAAGTATCGCAACCTTCCATTTATTGGTGTGCTAGCCAAGCACATGTACGAATAATCCCTGGAGTCCCCACACATGTCACAAGCACAGAAGCCAAAAAAAGCGGTAAAAAAGAGTTTCTCAGGTAAGCAAGGAAATAAGAAAACTCCTACAAAGAGTCAAAGATTGCTTCGAGGACCACTCTTTTGGATTATCGCTGCGATCTTTGCGGTAACTGTATTTGGACAGATCTCTTCAGCGGGAAATCGCTATACGCAGATTGAAACATCACAAGCCTTGGATGCAATTTCAAGGGCGCAGGTTGAGTCAGCTGAACTTGTAGATAGAGATCAGAAGATCCGCTTAATCCTCAAGCCTGGCAGCCTAATTAAGGGCTCCTCAAAGGTTGAAGCCTTTTACGTTGCACGACAAGAGCCAACAATTGTTGATGCATTAACTGGAAACCCACCTTCTAGAGGTTGGAATGTAAAGGTCCCATCACAATCACTTCTTGTCTCATTCCTTTTCTCAATACTTCCATTCCTGTTAATTGGTTTCTTGTTCTTCTGGGTGATGAGTCAAGCCCAAGGCGGAAATAGAGTTTTCCAATTTGGAAAATCCCGAGCCAAACTTCAAGATCCTGATGTTCCTAAGACAACCTTTAAGGATGTGGCTGGTGCAGATGAAGCACTTGCCGAGTTAGATGAGATTAAGGATTTCTTAGCCAAACCTGAAAAGTACGCACCACTTGGTGCAAAGATTCCAAAGGGTGTTTTACTTTTTGGTCCTCCAGGAACAGGTAAGACCCTTCTTGCACGCGCGGTAGCAGGCGAAGCAGGAGTTCCTTTTTACTCTATCTCTGGTTCAGATTTTGTGGAAATGTTTGTTGGTGTTGGTGCCGCCCGTGTTCGTGATCTCTTTAATCAAGCTAAAGAGAATGCTCCTGCAATTGTTTTCATCGATGAGATTGATGCTGTCGGTCGTCAACGTGGTGCAGGTATGGGTGGCGGACATGATGAACGTGAACAAACACTTAACCAACTTTTAGTTGAGATGGATGGTTTTGAGGAGAACTCAAAGGTTATTTTGATCGCAGCTACAAACCGTCCAGATGTTTTGGATCCAGCATTACTGCGCCCTGGTCGTTTTGATCGTCAGATCGCTGTTGATCGTCCAGATCTCAAGGGACGCGAAGCGATTCTGCAGGTCCATGCAAAGGGCAAGCCTTTCAGCGATGAGGTAAAGCTAGTTGATTACGCACGTCGTACACCTGGTTTTACAGGTGCAGATCTTGCAAATGTTCTCAACGAAGCCGCCTTACTTTCTGCACGTGATGACAAGGCGGTTATTGGCAACCTCGAATTAGATGAAGCGATTGACCGCGTCATGGCTGGACCTCAACGTAAATCTCGTTTGATGAGTGATGATGAACGTCGTGTCACCGCTTATCACGAGGCGGGCCATGCACTTGTTGCACATGCCTTGCCACATACCGATCCGGTGCACAAGGTTACGATCATGCCTAGAGGTCGCGCACTTGGATACACAATGGTTCTTCCAGATGAAGATAGGTATTCAACAACACGTAATCAGTTGTTGGATCAGTTGGCGTACTCGCTAGGTGGTCGCGCAGCAGAAGAGTTAATCTTCCATGATCCTTCGACAGGTGCTTCAAATGATATTGAAAAGGCAACTGCACTTGCTCGTGCAATGGTCACTCAGTACGGAATGACTGAAGCTGTTGGTGCAATCAAATTAGGCGGCGGTTCAACCGAACCTTTCCTAGGTCGCGATTATGGACATCAACGTGATTACAGCGAAAATATCGCTGCTGTAGTAGATCTAGAGATTCGTACATTAATTGAAAATGCACACCAAGAGGCCTTTGATATTTTGGTTGCAAATCGAAAGATTCTTGATGAGATGGTGATCCAACTTCTTGAAAAGGAAACTCTCAACAAGGATGAGATCGCTGAGATTTTCAAAAAGGTTAAGTTAGTTACCAAGCGTCCAGCATGGACCGGTTCTGCGACTCGTATTCCATCGGAGCAGCCACCAGTTGATGTTCCGGAGCGTTTAATTGTTGAAGCACCAAGCAAGGAAAAGAAGCCGACACGTCGCAAGAAGGCTGCAAGTGACGGTAAATAAGATCACTGTGACAGATGGTCGCGCTTCTGGTCCATATGATCAGGAACGTGCGGAAAAGGCTGTCCGTGAACTGCTTTTTGCCCTTGGCGAGGATCCAGATCGTGAAGGATTAAAGGAGACACCTGCACGTGTTGCTCGTGCGATGAAGGAAAACTTTGAAGGGTTGTGGCAATCACCCGAAGATGTTTTAACAACAACTTTTGATATTGGTCATGAAGAGCTTGTAATTGTCCGCGATATCGAAGTCTTTTCTCATTGCGAGCACCACCTAACACCTTTCCATGGCGTTGCACATATTGGATATATCCCACGCGGAAAGATAACCGGCCTTTCAAAGTTAGCTCGCTTGGTAGATATGTACTCAAAGCGTCCGCAGGTACAAGAAAGACTTACAACTCAGATTGCAGATGCGATGGTGAAGATATTGGATCCACTTGGCGTGATTGTAATTATTGATTGCGAGCATTTGTGTATGTCGATGCGTGGAGTAAAGAAATCTCATGCGCGGACAACGACATCGGCGGTTCGCGGTGCTTTGAATAACCCTGCTACCCGTGCAGAGGCAATCTCCTTAATAACAAAAGGGTAAATCATGTTGGTGATGGGCATTTTAAATGTAACGCCTGACTCCTTTGCCGATGGTGGAAGACATAATGATTTTGAGGCTGCTGTTGCCCGCGGCCTTGAAATGATCGCAGAGGGTGTCGACATCATTGATATTGGTGGTGAATCAACACGACCGGGAGCAGAACGGGTCAGTGAAGCTGAAGAGATCGCCAGAACTATTCCGGTAATTACTGAGTTAAGTAAGCATGGGGCCACGATAAGTATCGACACAATGAGAGCGAGCACAGCAGAGGCGGCTGTAAAAGCTGGTGCTTCAATTATTAATGATGTCAGTGGGGGATTAGCCGACGTTGCGATGTTACAAACCGCTGCTCGATTGCAGGTGCCTTACATTGCGATGCATTGGCGTGGACACTCAAAGGAGATGAATTCCAAGGCTACTTACGGGGATGTCGTAATAGATGTGATTTCAGAGCTCAATGAGCGTATTGAAGCGGCGTTAGATGCAGGGATTCACAGAGATAAGTTGATCATTGATCCAGGTATCGGATTTGCAAAGGAGGCTGAACATAATTGGGCGATCATCGATTCAATTGATCGCATCGTTGCCATAGGTTATCCAGTCTTAGTTGGGGCATCACGCAAGAGATTTCTAGGTGGAGATTCACCTGATGAAAGAGAGCAGGCCACTATCGAACTTACTAAACGGCTGAGCACAACCGGTGTGTGGGCGGTTAGAGTTCATAGCGTGAAGCCACACAAGGAGGTGTTAAGTTCATGAAGGATCAAATAATTTTGACCGGGATTCATGGATTTGGATACCACGGCGTTTTAGAGCATGAGCGAAAAGATGGACAAGATTTTTTTGTGGATCTGACCCTAACTTTGGATTTAACCGCACCCTCACTCTCAGATGCGATCGAAGATACCGTCAACTACGCCGAGATAACTGATTTGGTAGTTGAGGAAATTACCAGTAACCCAGTCAACTTAATTGAGAAGTTAGCAGGAAGAATTGCAGAGAGAGTTTTGAATCAGCATGTAAAGGTTCAACAGGTCTCTGTAACTGTTCATAAGCCGCAAGCACCTGTTGCTGCACAGTTAAAAGATATTGCTGTTGTTGTAACTCGAGTTCGATGAAAGCTGTAATTGCATTAGGTGCCAACCTTGGCAACCCACAGGAGAACTTAGATTTAGCTATTGCCCTGTTGCGTGAAGCAACTGATGTCAAGAAGGTTTCAACCTATTATTCAACGGCACCAGTTGGTGGCCCAGAACAACCTGATTATCTCAACGCTGTCTGTCTTATTGATAGTGAACTACCTGCGATGGATTTGCTATCACTACTTCATGGAATCGAAAAGAGTTTAGGTCGCGAGAGATTGGTGCATTGGGGGCCGCGGACAATTGATCTGGATTTGATTCAGTATGGTGGATTACTCAGTAAGGCTGATGAGTTACAACTTCCACACCCACGTGCACATGAACGCCGCTTTGTTTTGCAACCCTGGTTTGAGATTGAGCCTGATGCAATCCTGCTTACTCACGGAGCGATAAAAGAACTTTTGGAGCAATTGCCCGCTTAGAGGTAAACTAATAACCATCTCGCCCGGTACCCCGAAAGGACTGGAGCCACTGAAATGACTGTATTAGTACCAACGATGGGTGCCTTGCATAAAGGCCACCAAGCGCTGATTAAACGTGCGCGCACCTTGGATAAAGATGTCATCGTAAGTATTTTTGTAAATCCACTTCAGTTTGAAAGTAAAGAGGATTTAGAAAAATATCCCCGTTCACCACAGCGAGATATTGAGATTGCAACACTTGCAGGTGCTAACGAGGTCTGGTTTCCCGAGTATGAAGATCTTTACCCGGAAGGGTTTAAAACTTTAAGCGCTGGTGTCCTGGGAGACAAGTTTGAAGGCGCATCCCGTCCCGGACACTTTGATGGAGTTGTAACCGTTGTTGATCGTCTCTTTGCAGTTGCAAAGCCTGACAAGGCTGTATTTGGTGAGAAAGATTTTCAGCAGTTAACGATCATCAAAGCCATGAAGAGCAAGGTGGAGATTGTTTCTGTTCCAACAGTTCGTGAGTTTGATGGCTTGGCGATGTCATCACGCAATGTTCGTTTGAGTGAATCTGGCCGCGATACTGCTCTTGTAATTCATCGCGCATTGGCCGCAGCAAAGCTAGCCCCAACAGTTGAAATCGCTCAAGAGGTACTTAATTCAACCCTTTCCACAGAGCCAGGCTTTGAAAAGGATTACGCAACGATTATTGACGAGAAAGATTTTTCAGTTGCAGATGATTCAACGGAAAATCGCAGAGCAATTATTGCTGGCTGGGTAGAAGGTGTTCGTTTACTTGACAACATGCAAATGGTAGGGAGATAAGAATGTTATTAACAGTTGATGTCGGAAACACAAACACGGTACTTGGAATCTTTGATGACAAGGAAATGGTTCGTTCATGGCGCGTAAAGACAGATCCACGCAGTACCGCAGATGAGCTGTGGTTGCAGTACCGCGCACTTGTAGAGGATTACGACCTCACGGGGTTGTCTATCTGTTCTACCGTTCCAGCAACTTTGCGGGAACTTCGCACGATGATCGCTGATTATTTCTCAGATGTTCGAGTCACAATTGTTGAGCCAGGGATTAAAACAGGTGTTCCATTGCTAGTGGATAATCCAAAGGAGATAGGCGCAGATCGCATCGTTAATACCCTGGCGGCACATACATTATTTGGCGGTCCAGCAATTGTTGTTGATTTTGGAACTTCGACAAACCTAGATGTTGTTTCGCCTAAAGGGGAGTTTCTAGGTGGTGCGCTAGCACCCGGAATTGAAATCTCGGTGGATGCCCTTGCATCACGTGCGGCCCAGCTGCGCAAGGTTGAGTTAATCAAGCCAAAGAATGTCATAGGTAAAAATACGGTCGAGGCTCTTCAATCCGGAACTATTTATGGCTTTGCCGGTCAGGTAGATGGATTAGTTGATCGCATTACCGCCGAGCTGCTAGAGAGTTATTCAGCAAAGCCAACGGTGATTGCAACGGGTGGATTAGCGCCATTAATCATCGGAGTTTCAGAAACTATCGACCATCATGAGCCTGATTTAACGCTGATTGGGCTTCGCTTAATTCACGAACGAAATGCATGAGTCGGTAGACTTCATAACCTATGAGTACTGAAAACCTACCTACCGAAGAGGATCTGCCAGAGCAGCTCCGTATTCGACGTGAAAAGCGGGCATCACTGCTTGAGCGCAAGGTTGAGCCATATCCAGTCTCGGTACCTCGCACTAAGACTCTCAAGGAGATTCGTGACAAGTACATCGGTCTAGAGATCGATAGTGCAACGGGTGATATCGAGTCATTAACTGGTCGAATTATTTTTAAGCGCGATACCGGAAAACTTTGCTTTGCAACACTTCGCGAGGGAGATGGAACAGAGCTTCAGGCGATGTTCTCTTTGGACAAGGTCGGGCAAGAGGTTCTTGACTCATGGAAATCAGATATTGATCTAGGTGACATCGTTTCTATCACCGGCGAGATCATTACATCTAAGCGCGGCGAACTTTCTATCTTGGCTAATTCATGGAGCTTGGCATCTAAGTCACTGCGTCCATTGCCAAATGATCATAAGCCAATGTCTGAAGAGACACGTGTTCGTATGCGTTATGTAGATTTAATTGTTCGCCCAGAGGCTCGCAGTAATGCACGTATGCGTCCAGCGGTAATGAAATCTTTGCGCGACACCTTTGATAAGGCTAACTTTGTTGAAGTAGAAACTCCGATGCTGCAGGTTATGCATGGTGGCGCTGCTGCCCGTCCCTTTAAATCCTTCTCAAACGCATATGACATGGATCTGTACCTGCGTATTGCTCCAGAGCTTTTCTTGAAACGCTGTGTTGTTGGTGGCATCGAACGTGTATTTGAGATCAACCGTAATTTCCGCAATGAAGGTGCAGATTCATCTCATTCTCCAGAGTTTGCGATGATCGAAAGCTACATGGCATACGGTGACTGGATGTCGATCGCAGATCTGACTCGTACCCTTGTCCAAAATGCAGCGATGGCGGTTGCAGGTTCACATGTTGTTACCCACCACGATGGTCGCCAAGCCGACCTTGGTGGTCAGTGGAAGCAAATCTCCTTGTATGAGGCTATTTCTAACGGTGTCGGAGAAACAGTTACAGCCCTTACCCCGTATGCAGATTTGAAGAAGATCGCGGAAAAGTTGGGCATGAAGATTGACCCAAAGTGGATTACCGGAAAGCTTGCTGAAGAAATCTTCGAGCATGTTGCACGTCATCTATTAGTTGAACCAACTTTTGTTATGGGATTCCCGGTAGATACTTCTCCGCTAGTACGTGCACACCGTGAACTTCCGGGAGTTGCAGAAAAATGGGATCTGTACATTGATGGTTTTGAACTTGCAACTGGTTATTCGGAGCTAATCGACCCAGTGATTCAACGTGATCGTTTAGTTGAGCAAGCAAATCTTGGCTCAAAGGGTGATCTTGAAGCGATGCAGGTAGATGAAGATTTCTTGCGTGCTATGGAGTTTGCGATGCCGCCAACTGGTGGAATGGGAATGGGTGTTGATCGTTTACTTATGGCGCTAACCGGTCTTGGAATTCGTGAAACTATTTTGTTTCCACTTGTTAAGCCTGAAGTTGATTAATCAATGCAGATTCGTCCAGCTCGCACCAATGACATCAAAGGCATTCGCCAGTTAATTGATTCATATGCACCACAAGGTCGCTTGCTTTCAAAAGAGACTGTGACCTTGTATGAAAGTGTGCAGGAGTTCACCGTTGCAGTTGAAGGCGATCAAGTTGTTGGCTGTGGTGCGTTGCACGTTTTGTGGGAGGATTTAGCTGAGGTTCGCACAGTTGCGGTTACGGAAAATCTTCGCGGCAAAGGGGTTGGTCATCAAATTTTGGATTCCATTATTGATCGCGCACAATCGCTGGGCGTAAAGAGAATCTTTTGCTTGACCTTTGAAACTAAGTTCTTCGGCAGCCACGGCTTCGAGGTAATCGAAGGAACCCCGGTCGAGCCTGAGATTTACCAGGAGCTTTTGCGCTCATACGATGCTGGTGTGGCTGAGTTCTTGGATCTTGAGTCGGTAAAGCCCAATACCCTGGGAAATACCAGAATGCTCAAAAAGCTGTAAGTACCTAGATTTAGTCCGTTTTCGGGCATAACCCCGCCACATTTGGGGTTGTAAAAGTCAGAAGCATTCCACCTCGCGAGCGTAGCCCCGCAGGTATTAGGCTTAATGAAAGAACGATCCAAAGGAGCACCGCCCATGTTTGAGCGCTTTACAGACCGAGCCCGTCGCGTTGTCGTGCTGGCCCAAGAGGAAGCACGCATGCTCAACCACAACTACATTGGCACCGAACACATCCTTCTGGGTTTAATCCATGAAGGTGAAGGCGTTGCAGCTAAAGCCCTTGAATCATTAGGAATCTCACTTGAAGGTGTACGCGCACAAGTTGAAGAGATCATCGGTCAAGGTCAGCAAGCACCAAGTGGTCACATTCCATTTACTCCGCGCGCAAAGAAGGTTCTTGAACTCTCACTTCGCGAAGCGTTGCAGTTAGGTCACAACTACATCGGAACAGAACACATCCTTTTAGGTTTAATCCGCGAAGGTGAAGGTGTTGCGGCACAGGTTCTAGTAAAGCTTGGCGCAGATCTTAATCGCGTTCGTCAACAGGTTATTCAACTTCTCTCTGGTTACCAGGGTAAGGAAGCTGTACAAACTGGTGGACCTGCAGAAGGAACTCCATCGACATCATTGGTTCTTGATCAATTTGGTCGCAATCTGACACAGGCAGCACGTGAAGGAAAGCTAGATCCTGTAATTGGTCGCGAAAATGAAATTGAGCGCGTGATGCAGGTTCTCTCACGTCGAACAAAGAACAACCCAGTTCTTATTGGTGAACCAGGTGTTGGTAAGACCGCGGTTGTTGAAGGTCTTGCACAAGCGATTTACAAGAATGATGTTCCAGAAACATTAAAGGACAAGCAGCTGTACTCACTTGATCTAGGTGCGCTAGTTGCTGGTTCTCGTTACCGTGGAGATTTCGAAGAGCGCCTGAAGAAGGTTCTAAAAGAGATCAAAACTCGTGGCGACATCATTCTCTTTATCGATGAGATTCACACACTTGTAGGTGCAGGCGCTGCAGAGGGTGCGATTGATGCTGCAAGCATCCTGAAGCCAATGCTGGCCCGCGGTGAGCTACAGACCATCGGTGCGACAACACTTGATGAGTACCGCAAGCATGTAGAAAAGGATGCAGCTCTTGAGCGTCGCTTCCAGCCAATTCAGGTGAAGGAGCCATCAGTTGCTCACACCATTGAAATTTTGAAGGGGCTACGCGACCGCTACGAAACACACCACCGTGTATCAATCACAGATGGTGCGCTCGCAGCGGCTGCAAATATGGCTGATCGTTATGTTTCAGATCGTTTCTTGCCAGACAAGGCGATCGACCTTATTGATGAAGCGGGTTCACGTCTTCGCATTAAGCGCATGACAGCACCTGCCGAGCTACGCGAGTTTGATGACAAGATCGCAAACGCTCGTAAGGAGAAAGAGTCAGCAATTGATGGTCAGGATTTTGAGTTAGCTGCAACTCTTCGCGATAAGGAAAAGAACTTAATCGCAGAAAAGCATGATGCTGAAAAGAATTGGAAGGCCACGGATCTAGATAAGGTCACTGAGGTAGATGAAGAACTCATCGCACAGGTACTTTCTATCTCAACTGGAATTCCTGTATTCAAACTTACTGAAGAAGAGACGGCACGTCTGCTTCGTATGGAGGATGAGCTACACAACCGTGTGATCGGACAGGATCAAGCGATCAAGGCGTTGTCACAAGCGATCCGTCGTACCCGGGCAGGCCTTAAGGATCCTCGTCGTCCAGGTGGATCATTTATCTTCGCCGGTCCTTCTGGAGTTGGTAAGACTGAACTTTCACGCACACTTGCTTCATTCCTATTTGGTGATCAGGATGCGTTGATTCAACTTGATATGTCTGAGTACTCAGAGCGCCACACCGCATCACGTCTGTTTGGTGCACCTCCTGGGTATGTCGGTTATGACGAGGGTGGACAGCTCACTGAAAAGGTACGTCGTCGTCCATTCTCAGTTGTTCTCTTTGATGAGATCGAAAAGGCTCACCCAGATATCTTCAACTCACTTCTACAGGTACTTGAAGATGGACGCCTTACAGATGCACAGGGGCGAACAGTAGATTTCAAGAACACCGTCATCATCATGACTACAAACCTTGGTACCCGTGACATCTCTAAATCACTTGGGCTTGGCTTTGCTAATAGCGATGATGATCTAACAAATTATGAGCGCATGAAGGGCAAGGTCAGTGATGAACTTAAGTCACACTTCCGCCCAGAGTTCCTCAACCGTATCGATGACATCATCGTCTTCCACCAGTTAACCAAGCCACAGATCATTCAGATCGTTGATTTGATGCTTAAGAACCTTGATGATCGTTTGCAAACAAAGGACATGGGCATCGAGCTCACACCTGCTGCTAAGGATCTTCTTGCAGAGCGTGGTTACGATCCATTGTTGGGTGCACGTCCATTGCGTCGTGTTATTCAACGCGAAATCGAAGACTCATTGTCAGAGCGCATCTTGTTTGGTGAGCTCAAGGCTGGCGAGATCATCGTTGTAGATGTCGAAGGTGTTGGCGCAGAAGCTGTCTTCACATTTAAGGGAGCACCAAAGGCTGCAATGCCTGATACCCCTGAAGATCTTGCAGAAGCACCTACCGCTTAAATATTGATCGCTATTACCCCTCTTAGTTATTCACTAAGCGGGGTTTTTGCTTTAAACTTTTGAAATGCGCCGGATTTTGTTAACCGAAGCCGATCAATTTCCAATAACTGATGAGCTTGTGGATCTAATTGCACAACAAGGCTTTGAGTTAAAAAGAATTAATGGTTATGCGCAGAAAGATATCCGCGAAGCAGGCAAGGACTGCTTCGGAATACTTATGTACCACGGTGACATTAACAGCGACACACTGGATAGCTTCCAAGAGATGCGGATTATTTCTCGCGTGGGAACCGGTTATGAGAAAATTGATGTCGGCGAAGCTAATCGTCGTGGTCTAGTTGTAACTAATGTACCTGGTGCATTCACCGATGTTCTTGCTGATCAAGCCATGCTTTTGATTCTTATGTATGCCCGGCAAATGCCATTTCTTTTAAGATCTCGCCAAGCACATCACTGGCCAGCACCCCAGGAATTTCCCGCCACTGCCGATCTTGGAGATCAAACATTGGGAATCATTGGTTTTGGACCAAGTGGACAAGCCCTTGCAAAGCGCGCTTTAGCTTTTGGGATGAAGGTAAAGGCTTGGTCTCGTACGCAAAAACCTGAGATCGCGGCCCAACTAGGTGTCACAGAGGTTGCATTTGAAGAGGCGCTCAATTGTGATTACGTATCGCTTCATGTTGCCTTAACCCCTGATACTGCGCACATCATCGATACCGAATCCTTAAAGCATTTCAGAAGTAGCGGCGTATTGATCAACATTGGACGAGGCGGGTTAGTTGATGAAACCGCGTTGGTAGAGGCGCTTGATTCAGATCGACTGAGAGGTGCAGGTCTTGATGTAGTCGACCCAGAACCGCTGCCACTTTCGAGCCCACTATGGCAGCACAAAAAAGTTGAACTTACTTTTCATACAGCGGCATTTACTACCTCCGGAGGCGAAAGATGCATGCGATTGGCCCTGGAAGAAATCTTTCGAGTTGGAAGTGGCCTGACTCCCTTAAATCAAATTAAGAGCTAGTTCCTAACTTTTTAAGTGCTTCTCCGCTAACGCGATAAACGGTCCACTCATCCATGGGTACTGCACCTAGGGATTTGTAGAAGTCGATGCTTGGTTGATTCCAATCCAGAACCCACCACTGCAATCTTTCATAATCACGTTCAACGCAGATCTTGCCCAACTCTTTGAGAAAAGCTAAGCCGTAACCCTTGCCGCGATATGCGGGATCAACATAGAGATCCTCAAGGTAGATGCCAGGCTTGCCAACCCATGTTGAGTAGTTAAGAAACCAGATAGAGATTCCAACTACAAGGCCGTTATCTTCTGCGACATGGCAGTAAGCAACTGGGTTGTCGCCAAAGATTGTCTCTTCGATTTGCTGGATCGTTGCCTTTGCCTCAAGAGGTGCTTTCTCATACTCAGCTAGATCTTTAATCAGCTGGTGTATGCGTGGGGCATCCTCTTTGCGGGCGAAGCGAATCATTGCGGAAGTCTATAGCGGTTACGTGGGAGTCTTTGAATAAGTAGGTCATCAGCCAGTGTTTTAAGCGCCTTTTCGACCTGCGACTCATCGGGCCATAACTTCTTGATAGCAGATTCTGTCAACGATTCATTTTCGCGAAGTGCCTGAACAATTGTTCCGCGACATTTGCGATCGGTGCCATGCCAATCCTGTGATTTTCTAACGAGATCTGTTTTTGGATAACCATTTTTGCGCCAATTACATTGACCAATGATGGGACACAGTTCGCATGCTGGATTCTTAGATGTACACACAAGTGCGCCCAGCTCCATAGTTGCTACAGCCCAGACATGCGCATTCTTTTCTGGAAGTACCGCTAGCCGTCGCGCTTTCTCACGAGCGGTCGGTGCTGGTTTTGGATGCTCCTGCCCATCAATTGCACGAACAAGTAAACGTCTGATGTTTACATCCATAACTAAAGAACGTTGTTCAAATGCAAAGGCGGCGATCGCAGCGGCGGTGTACTCACCTATTCCAGGTAGCAATTGGAGAGTTTCTTGATCCTCTGGAACTTGGTTGTTGAAATCTTCAGCGATGATTTGTGCAGCGGCATGTAAGCGAAGTGCCCGTCGTGGATACCCTAAACGTCCCCAAGCGGTAATGACCTGTGCAGGGGTTGCCTTCGCTAAATCTTGCGGAGTTGGCCAACGCTCCATCCATTCATGCCATTTAGGTAGAACTCGATTGACTGGAGTTTGCTGCAACATGTACTCGCTGACCATGACACCCCACGGTGATGTGTTGCGCCATGGAAGATCTCTTTTATTTTTCTTAAACCAAGCAAGGATTGGTTTTTCTAGCGAGCTCATTCGCCGGGCTATTTACTCTGAACGGCTCGTAGACTCGCCGGTAATCTTTACCCGATTAAGCGCGGCATCTAACCGTGAAACCTCAACGATCTCCATGCCATCGATCTTTGTATCTGAACCTGTCGGAACCAAGGCCCGTTTAAAGCCAAGACGGTAGGCCTCTTGAAGTCTGCGATTAACACCGCTCACCTTGCGAATCTCACCAGCTAATCCAACCTCACCAATGGCAACTAGATCTGCTGGCAGAGCAAGGCCCTTTGCTGCAGATGCAACCGCTAAAGCAAGTGCTAAATCAGCTGCTGGCTCTGTCATCTTCATACCACCAACCGTTGCTGCATAAACATCTCGGCCACCAACGCGAACATTTGCACGCAGTTCAAGAACGGCAAGGGTCATTGATGTGCGTGCAGAGTCCAAACCGGAAACAACTCGACGTGCATTTCCGTAATCATTTTCTCGTCCTGCAGAAACCAGAGCTTGAATCTCAGCCAATAATGGTCGTCGACCTTCGAGGGTAACTGTTACGCATGTGCCCGGAACAGGTTCTGCATGACGGGATGTAAATAAACCAGTTGGATCAAGTACAGATTCGATTCCGGTGTCACTTAAATCAAAGCAACCAACCTCATCGGAAGCTCCGAAGCGGTTTTTGATGGCACGAATCAAGCGAAGTCGTGAGTGACGCTCTCCCTCAAACTGCAGGACAACATCAACGATATGTTCTAGCAAGCGAGGACCTGCGATCGATCCATCCTTGGTTACATGTCCGACAAGAAGTAATGTGATATCGCGATCTTTGCAAATACGAATTAATGCACCAGCAACTTCACGTACCTGTGTAACACCACCAGGTGCACCATCTGCTGCAGAGCTTCCAATTGTTTGAACAGAGTCGATGATTACAAGTTGCGGTTTAACCGCATCGATATGTGCAATGACCGCACCAAGATCTGTTTCAGAGGCTAGAAATAATTGTGGATCAATAGCTTTAATCCGCTCTGCGCGTAACCGCACCTGTGATGCAGACTCTTCACCGCTGATGTAGAGCGCAGGAATTCCCTTTGCCGCTGTTTGTGCAGCAACTGACAGCAATAAGGTTGATTTACCAACACCTGGTTCACCAGCGAGCAGAATCGCAGCTCCTGGTACCAATCCACCACCCAGAACTCGATCTAATTCAGAGACACCGGTTGGGCGTGCATGTGCTGCCGATAGATCTACATCTCCAATTGGTGTTGCTTTAGCGGTTACATTTCCTGCAACAAGTGAGAGTTTCTTAGGTGCAGCGATCTCTTCAACCGCGCCCCATGCCTGGCATTCACCACAGCGACCAACCCATTTTTGGGAGGTCCAACCGCACTCGGTGCAGCGGAATGGATCCTTTTCAACCTTGGCCATGAGGTAACCCTATGACAAGGGGCTGACTATTTCTTCTGGGCGGCCAAGGTTGCTGGATGCTGAATGATAAATAGTGGAAGTGAGCGTGCCGCCGCATCACGGATGTGTTCCATTCGGAGATCACATAAGCGTGCTAACTCAGCGTAGGCATCCTTACCCATCAACAGTTCAAGTTCATACTTGTTTGAGAGGTACACCGGCTGTGTTCCAACATGTGCATCGCTATTGCTGGTGCAGTACCAATCAAAATCTTCGCCACCATCGCCCCATGCAAGACGCTCGTACTCACCAATTACAGTAACTGAGTATTCCCGTTCGCCGTATTCACGTGTTTCAAAGCTACGTCGCAATGGAAGTTGCCAACAAACATCTGGCTTTGTATCTGCAAAGTGTTTTCCATCGCGTTGTGCAACATGGTGCAGGACGCAACCAAATGAACCGGTGAAACCTTCTGCTTCATACCCTTTACGGTTTAGGAAGATACAACCATCTTCTACGCGACGAGTTTTACGTTCGCCATCCTCATCCTTTTCAGAGATTCGTAAATCTCCGCCAGGCTTCTTTGGTCGAGCCTCGCCGTAGAACTGCCACATCTCGGGGGTCAGGTAAGCCGCCGCCTTCATGGTGCGCTCTTCATCATCCTTGTCGGTGTACATCGCACCTTCTGTGCAACACCCTGAGTTTGGCTGATTCTTAAAGACACCTTGGCAACCATCGCCGTAGATACAAGTCCAATAGGAAGTTAACCAAGTGAGATCACACTTAAATATTGTCTCTGCATCATTGGGATCGAAGAACTCAACCCAATCACGCGCAAATCCTGCTTTAACTTCTGACATAGTCGCAGAGCCTACAGGCATAAAGGATAGACTTGTTACATGAGTCAGCAATCAAAGGTTGCCGTTATCGGTGCCGGTGTAATGGGTGAGGCCCTCATCGCTGCTTTGATTTCATCTGGTGTTAACCCAGAACAAATAACTATCTCTGAAAAGCGAGAAGAGCGAGCACAAGAGCTAATTGCACAGTACTCAGTTAAAGCCGCCCCATTAGCCACCAATGTGGCTGAGGCCGAAGCGCTTTTACTAGTTGTAAAGCCACAAGATATGGCATCTGTATTAGCTGAGATTAAGGGTTCAATCAATCCAGCATCGGTAGTAATCAGTTTTGCTGCCGGAAAGACAATCTCATTTATCAGTAATGCTCTTGGAACCGGCAATCCTGTTGTTCGGGTGATGCCAAATACTCCAACCTTGGTTGGTGAAGGTATGGCGGCTGCATCAATGGGCACTGGTGTATCTGCGGCGCAGCGCGAATTCATTCTTGGCTTCTTGGGTGCAACCGGCAAGGTTATTGAGGTTAGTGAAGAGCTACAGGATGCGGTCACAGCAACAAGTGGTTCGGGGCCCGCTTACTTCTTCGCCTTTGTTGAAGCGATGGTTGCAGGAGCTAAAGAGCTTGGTTTATCAGATCAGGATGCAACAACTCTTACCATTCAAACAATTGTTGGTGCGGCAAAGTTGCTTGAAGAATCGGGTAAGAGCGCCACAACCTTGCGTGAAAATGTAACCAGCCCTAACGGCACAACCGCAGCAGCACTTGCCTCATTTGGAAGTGATAACTTGAATTTGATGGTTGCCAAGGCGATGAAGGCGGCCCGCGATCGGTCGCAGGAATTAGCGTGAAACGCCTTCTCTCTTTTGTTGTAATTGCATCCTTACTAGTATTCCCAACTGCTCAAGCCGCTCCAAAAAAGATCTCTGTTAAGCCCATGCAGTTACTGACAACTGTCGGCACACCTGATGAGGTCAGCGGGGTAGTTGCTTCAGGTAATTCCATTATTGTCTTTGGAAGCAAGGCATCTAAAGCATATGCACGAGCTGTTGATGCAACTGGCACTGAGCTGTGGAACTTATCCTTAGACCAATCAGCGGCATCAATTGCAACAGCAGCAGCTGTTGATTCAGTGGGAGATATTTGGATCGCAGGTGCGACGCCTTTATCGCAAGAATTAATCGCACCTAGCCCAAGTGCAACTCCTCTCAATCCAGATAACGCAGAGGTACCACCCACCACAATTGTTGGCGATTTGAGAGCGATAACAATCTGGAAGGTAACCGCAGCGGGAGTCCTTGCATGGACTAGCACCTTGCCGACAACTTCTGTTTTGTTCCCTACAGCGATTGCTTTAGATCGAAATGGAGCTTCTGTTGTTGGAATCATCGGAAGTGAAAAGGGGAGTGCAGGCTTCTTGGTTAATACCGATAGCAATGGGGTCTTTAGCAAAGTTTTACAAATAGGAGCTATATCAACTACCTCTGATGCCGTGGTACGACATGGTGATGGAAGCTTTACAGTAGTCGGATCTAGTAGCGAAACTTTGGCGGGTAAAAAGGTTGCTGGAATCACCGATGGTGTCTTAGTTAAAGTCTCTAAGAGTTTAAAGATTTCAAAGGTAGTCCGAAGCTCAATATCAAAAGGAAAACGTATTTGGAATAGCGCTTCATCAACCTTGCTATTGGGTGGTGAAGTTGTCCTTGGCAAGAAAGTTGAATCAGCGGTTACAAAGTTTTCATCAACCTTTTCACCAAGCTGGACATACCGCTTCCCATCGACCGGTCCGGCGATGACAATTGGTTCAACCCATGTGCTCTTTGTTTCTACAGCTTCAACACCACAGCTCAATTGGAGTCCGAAGCTTCCAACTCCACTGCTTCTTACCTTTAATTCAAAGGGTGCCATCATTGCCGCTGATAGTGGGCCAATCGGTCAGAAGGAACTTCTTGGAGCCCTTTTATCCAAGGAGTTAGGGGTTTTGGTGGTCACATCAAGCGCAGAACTGGTTTCGATTTTTACCCTCATTCCGCGGTAGCCTAAACCCCCGCACACTCAGTGCGTACACTAGAAATGAGAGCGTGATATATGGGTTCCGTAATTAAAAAACGACGCAAGCGCATGGCGAAGAAGAAGCACAAGAAGCTTCTCAAGAAGACTCGCATTCAGCGCCGTAACGCTAAGTAAAAAATTACGGTTTAAGAAGTGCAAGCTTTCCATTAATAGTGGCAAGCAGATATTTAACTTTATTTACAGTCACCCAAGCGCTCTGAGTAGATTCAGCGCCTTGGGTGCTGCTAACTAAGCGAATTGCAGCCTGACCGAGATCGGTCTTACTTGTATCAACAGTGCACAATCTCAATTCGCAGTTAAAGGCTATTGACCTTCCATCTGTCGTCAAAAAGCTTCCTGGTGTTCCAAAATTCTCTGTAGTGATTTTTGAAATCTTGAGTGAGTCATTGAGAAATGCCCAACGTAGTTGATTTGGTTTAGGAGCAGATGCTGCAGATGCGGCAAGCCAAGTTGCAAAAACTCCAGATGATGTTCTCGCAAGTGCAACACCAAATCCAAAGATCAAGGCATCATCTGTTGAAATATCTAGAGTTTGATACTGCCAAGCCACCGGATCAACTCCTTTGCGGGTTGCAATTCGAATTGCACCTGCTGTCAGCTCTCTCCTTTGATTCATAGAAACTATCGAGTCGTAAGCCACATATGTTGTGGAGCCATTCAAGACAGCTTGTAAATGGTATCCAACATCGCCAGTGGTGCGTCCATCGGTTTTGCGATCACCATCTACTAATTCATACTTCCAGGGTGCACCCTTTGTTTGTACAGCACCCAGCAAAACCCCTTGACTCTCATCACGATAAAAGACTTGCACAGCGCTGGCATTAGCGACACAAGCGTTTGCAACACTTACATCACTCGAGGTTTTGATACGAATTGGATCCTCATAATCATTAACCGATGGACCATTTCCATCAACAATTTCAATGGTGAAGCTCTTACCGTTATACGAGGCGTATCGAAGATCCTTATCAATCGAATCACTGTAGAAAATATGCAGAGTTTGCTTTAATCCACCTCCATTCACGCACATAGAAATAGCACCCGAGATTGTGTGAGATGTTCGACCACCAGATCCACCAGCACCATCAACGATTTGTTTCCGCCACGTTTTTCCATTAAATGTCGCGAGCTTGAGATCGCCTCTTTTTGTATCTGTATAGGCAATCGCAGGCTTTCCATTAAATGTAATACTTGCAACACTCTTACCATCTGCCGATGAATCCAAGACGGTGCTCTTCCAACTAGGCTGAGGAGTCATAGCTTTTGTAGTGGCTGCTTCAGAGACTCCCAATGCATTTCGTGCAACCACACTAAATGTGTATGAGGTTCCATTTTTCAATCCTGACATCAGGACTGGACTAGTTAAACTCCTCTTTTCTGCCCCAGTCTTAATGTTTGTCACTACATACTCAGTAATCTGCGCTGTACGCAGATTTACTGGTGGATCAAATGAGATTAGTGCAGATGAGTTTCCAACAAATGCTTTTACATTTCGAGGTGAGAATGGAAGCTCCGTTGCGACTCCGACAGGGGGTTTACTTCGCAAATCCTCCATCATTGCAAGCAATAACGGCCCGGGCTCAGTGAAAATTTCACCAGGATCTAGGTTTGGAGTCATCACAGAATCAACACCTAATGATGAAAATGTTGCCTCATCTAAATGTGAAACGGATGAGCCTGATTCATACCTAGCGGGTGTGTACATCTTTGGCTTTACCCCACCATTTGCTTTGATTCCATTCGCACCAGACCAAACCAATGAGCTAGTAAGTGCCTCACCTAGTTCTCTAGATGGAGTTGGAAGATCGGCTAGACGTCGACCATCACTTGTCTGCAGGTATGCATCAAATGGAGTTGGTTGATCCAAACTTCCAAGCCCAAAAAATGGATCGTATGCATCATTAGATAAGAATCCGAGTCCATGAGCCATCTCATGCAAGAAAACAGAGCGCAAATCGTATTCTGAAGTTGAAGGTAAGCCATCACCTCGCGAGTTCCACTGAGCTGCAGAGTTAACCTGAATGATCATTTCAGGGTTTGCTTTATCTAAATCTCTTCCAGCTAATGAGTTTGCAAGAGCTGATGCATACCAGAGAGATGGATCTGGTGCACCGGAAAATGCTGAGAAGAAACTTCCGGGTCTTGCACTACCAAGCACACCCCACGAACTTGATCGACCCCACGATGCATCAACTGTGATTACAACATTTGATTTGAAGTTAGCGGCCCAAATATCTACAGCGGCCTGAACCTCTTTCTTTGCCCATTCAGGAAAGTTGTTGTACTTAACATCAAATTTAGATTGGATCTCTAAGTTTTTGCTTTTGGTGGGAGCTTTTTGAGTTATGGATGGTTCAGTGCCAGCGTAGATATATCCCCAGTTAGTTGCAGGGATTTGCTTGAAGGTTAATGCTGGCGCGGTTGGAGCTGTAACCAGGGCGAGAAGGAGAGCGCCAACAAGGGCCAGTGGCCCCATTCTCTTTAAGCGCATCATGGCCAAACGCTATCAGTGCTCTGAGCGTGGTTTAAGGTCAGGGGTAGGAATTACCAATTCTCTATGTAAATTGACAGGTAGAAGGGGCGAATAAATGACTATCGTGACTATTTATAGCCGAACTGGTTGCCATCTATGTGAAGATGCATTAAAGGTTTTAGAGTCCTTGAAAGATGAGTTGGATTTTGAGATTTCAGAGGTAATGATTGATGGAGATGAAGAGTTACAACGCTTGTATGGCGAACAAATTCCTGTGACACATATCGATGGGATTCACCACGATTATTGGAGGGTTGATCCAGAACGCTTTAGATCTTCCCTTGAAAAACATCGTCGGCATCAATAATTTTGTACGAGTAACCCTGTTCAGCTAGAAAGCGTTGACGGTTTTGAGCAAAATCCTGATCAATAGTGTCACGGGAGATTACTGAGTAAAACTTAGCTCCACGACCATCTGCCTTTGGACGCAGGATTCGACCTAGACGTTGCGCCTCTTCCTGACGACTACCGAAGGCACCCGATACCTGAATAGCAATAGTTGCATCGGGCAAATCAATGGAAAAGTTTGCAACCTTTGACACTACAAGACACTTGATCTCGCCACTTCTAAATTTATTAAAGAGAATCTCTCTTTCCTTAACAGGTGTTTCACCCTTAATCAAAGGTGCGCCTAAAACCTCTGATAACTCATCTAGTTGATCGATGTACTGGCCAATTACCAGAACCTGATCTTCAGAATGCTTTTCAACCAAGACTTCTACGACATCTCGCTTAGTACGTGTTGTTGCACAGTTTCGGTATCGATTCTCTGGCTCTGCGGTTGCATATGCCAAACGTTCAGTTTCAGTCAGATTAACTCGGACCTCAATACATTCAGCGGGTGCGATATAGCCCTGTGCTTCAATCTCTTTCCAAGGAACATCAAAACGTTTAGGTCCAATAAGTGAGAAGACCTCACCCTCCATGCCATCCTCACGAACTAATGTTGCCGTTAACCCTAAGCGACGACGGGATTGAATGTCGGCGGTAAAGCGGAAGATCGGCGCGGGCAAGAGATGTACCTCATCATAAATAATCAAACCCCAGTCATATGAATCAAAGAGATCTAAGTGGGCGTAGACACCATTTTTCTTCTTTGTCATCACTTGGTAAGTCGCAATAGTTACTGGCCGAATCTCTTTCTTTGCACCCGAATACTCACCGATTTCATCCTCATTTAATGAGGTGCGCTTCAGAAGCTCTTCACGCCATTGACGTGCTGCAATTGTGTTAGTCACCAAAATAAGTGTCGTTGCCTTTGCATGTGCCATTGCAGCTGCACCAACAATTGTCTTACCTGCACCACAAGGAAGAACAACTACTCCTGAGCCACCGTGCCAAAATCCCTCCGCCGCTAACTCCTGGTAGGGACGGATCTTCCAATCCTTCTGAAGCAAGTTAATTTCATGTGCTTGCCCATCTACATAACCCGCAAAATCCTCAGCTGGCCAACCTAAACGCAGAAGTGATTGCTTGATCTGTCCGCGCTGGCTTGGAAGAACGGTAATTGTTTCAGCATCAATACGCGCACCTAGAAGTGGAGCAATCTTCTTTGCACGAATTACCTCTTCAAGTACCGCGGTATCTGTCGTAATCAAAATCAATCCATGTACAGGATCCATCTCGAGTCGCAGACGACCATAACGAGACATTGTTTCGGCAACATCGATAAGAATTGAATGCGGAACGGCATATCTCGAGTATTGAATTAATGTGTCAATGACCTGCTCAGCATCATGTCCTGCAGCTCGCGCATTCCATAACCCCAGGGGAGTTAGACGATATGTATGAATGTGTTCTGGAGAGCGTTCTAATTCAGCAAAGGGTGCGATTGCTCGTCGACACTCAACTGACATTGGATGGTCGATATCGAGCAGAAGCGTCTTATCGCTCTGAACAATTAGTGGACCATCACTCATTAAGTAAATCCTTTATTAGCGCATGTAACAAGTTGCTGCGATCTTCAAGGGTAGTGATATCCACCCATTCATGCGCAGCGTGAGCGCCATCTCCAATAGCTCCGAGACCATCGAGTACTTGTGCTCCTGCGGCGGCGGCAAAGTTTCCATCACTTGCTCCACCAACAGATGCATGGCCTAGTGGTGGCATGCCCAGCTCTTTGGCCACCTTTTCGGCACGCTCATATAAAGCCATAGTTGAAGAGATTTCTAAAGGTGGGCGATTAAAACCACCAGTAATCTCGTAACGGCAGCCTGGATTAACAGCCTTCAAAGCTTTGATTGCAGCATCTACACGTTGAAGATCTGCCATTGAGTATGAGCGGATATCGATATCGAGTACAGCTAAATCTGGAACGGTATTTGTTGTGTTTCCAGCGTGAAGTGTTGTTGGAACAACAGTTGTTCCATGCTCTGGATTTTGCAAGGCGGCGATCGCTAATACCGCATGAGCAATTTCAATTGTTGCGTTAATCCCTTTTTCAGGGTCAAGACCTGCATGTGATGCTTTACCGTGAATCTTTACTTGGTACATCGCAGTACCTTTACGGCCGGTCTTTACCTTTCCATTTAGCGTTGCCTCTAAAACTAAGACAGCTTTAGCTTTTGCCGAGATCTCTTTAATGAACTCCTTACTTGTCGCACTACCTGTTTCTTCATCGGTAGTTGCAACAAGTGCAGCACCTGCTGTGATTCCCTTCATCGCATACAAGGCTTGAATGAATCCAGCCTTCATATCAAAAACTCCTGGACCACGAGCGGCGTTACCTTTTACCTGCCACAACGGTTTAAAGGAGCCTTTAGGCCAAACAGTATCTAGGTGTGCGAGTACAACTACATCTGGATTTTGTGAACCCCACCAAAAAACCGGGCGACCATTTACTTCGCGGATCTCTGCCGGTGTTCCTAGAACTCGAGTAGCGATTTGATCTGCAAGAGCGACTACATCGCGGCATGCTTGAAGATCTTCAGTTGGGGACTCCAACTTCACCATCGCTTCGAGGTCTGCCAACATGGGTTAAGTCTATAGCGGCGCTACGCCGGTGATACGTGGGATTCTGAAGGATTGAACCTCGCCGGTGGCGTGATCACGGGCGATTAGGGCCCCTGCGCTGATGCGGATTGGATCAATAATTCGATGTGTAACTCCACCATTGTTATCTGCATAGCCAATTGACAGGGTTTTCTCATCGACAATAAATTGATTTAAAACCTCCATCGTTTCATTTGCAGTTGTTCGTGGGAGCTGCCCCAGCGCCTCACTTGCAACTTGGCGAAGCTTTGATTGACGATGAGTAGATTTTTCACCAGTACGCAAAACTCGAATCGCAGCGCTAATTACTTCTGGGGTCGGAGTTTCTACCTCGCCAATAATTCTCGGAGGACGTGGCTTAGCGTTAGATCTGTTTGTCTTAGGCCCGGTAAGAATCATTCCGTTAACAGATTCGCCTGCTGGTAGATATCCCGCTTCTCGCAAAACGCGCATCGCATCCGTTGCATCCATATCGCAAATTACAACTTCAGGGGCGATTCTGCGCAAGGAAAGTAGCTCAAGTTTTTTATCATTCATGATTTGCGAGATCAAAGCTGTATCTTCGCAACGAATAAATGAAGAGGTATTTCCAACACGCAACTTGCCATGCTTTTTTGCAACATCTGCAATCAGATATTCGAGAGGTTGTGGCATTGGAGTCTTAGATGTCTTGATGAGAAAACTCTTAATCTCATCCCCAGTCTTACCGTGATCTAAAGCCCGTCGAATCGTGGCTTCAGTGAATCGATAAACCGTTGCACCTCCACGACTTTCAATCTCAGCCATCATCGCTAGGGCCTGAGATATCTCGTGCTCCAATGGTCCTGGAGCAATAGCCGTGTTATCACTCTGAATCAAAATGTGATCAACGGTCTTTGGTAGATCCTCATTAATTGAATTCAGGTCATCTCCATTGAGAAACTCGAGACCAAACTTTGAGATTGCACCTTGACCGGTTATGCCAAGCCATTCCGCCTCACGCAATGTCCATTCAGCTAACTCTTCCTGTAGAGATGAGTTTCGTCGCATCGGTGCACGCCACAACAAAACCTCTTTAAAGCTGCCCCATTCAGGTGCAACACCTGGATTTTCACGTAATAGTTCAAGGGTTAAAGCGCGCACACGGGCTGCATTTACCCGGTCAAGTTCGGGGCCAAGGGCTGCAACATTCTTTGCTTCTGCACGGCCAACTAATCCGCTTACTCGCGATGTTATTAGCCACTGAGATGCCAACATTTGCCATCTATCTGCTGGTGTATGCATTAACCAGATATCAAACTTATTGCTTGGCAAGATTCGCTCATCTGCATCAACGCTAACAAGTGAGGCAAGGTAGGCAAGTTCGACAATAAATGCGGTGCAGGATTCATCAACTCCTAGATGGTTTGAAATAATTTTAAGATCCCTAACACCTAGTCCACCGGCACGCAACGCATCTGCAGGTTCATCTGCCCAGAAATTAAGCAACTCTTCAACCCAACGAAGAACAGTTGAAACATTTGCAATTGCAGCAAGGTTGATCTGTCTTTCATCACGTTTGCTACCCGACATCTTTGGCTCTGCGACATAACGTTGCTTATGGATTTTTCCACCGCGAAGATGAATCGCTACCTCACGTGCCAAAATTACAGTTCGTTGATCAAGAGGCACTAAGAACTTCTTATCTAGAAGCCAAGTAACTCCGGGTCCTGGATTCTTAATATCTCCAACGCTTCCACGAGGAGGTCCCCAGGTAAGGCGCTCCAGTACCTTCTTTGCATCTGCCGGTGCATCATCTAGCTCACTTAATTTCAATTTTGCTATTGAGGCAGGGCCAAGCCCTGCTGGCTCTGCACCAATTACCTCGCGTAGTTGAGTTGGTAACCGCATTCCATCATCTGATGGATAGATCAAACCAATCATTACCAAGTGTGCAATTGCACCTTTGGCCTCCTTTTCAGTGATGGTCACAACTTGTTTTTCAGTAAAGGGTTCATTTAATGATGTTGCAGCCTCTAGTACTTGAAACTGCCACTGGTTAAGTGAATCAATTGCACGCGCAAGACTTGGCGCAGAACAGGCTCTGACAGCAAGAGATGCGATATCTGACGGAACAGGAGTAATGAGATCGGGGCGAGCATTGAAAAGATTTAAAAAGGCAGAGTCATCAACACTACGTAGGTAGTCGGAGAATGAGCGCATTTCCATAACTTCCCTACATTACTGGCATATCGGAGCTTCTTGTTAATTAGCCTCTTCGTTTACGGGGGGTCAGCCAGGTACCTAGCGCTGCAAGCCGAACAACTAAGGGGGAGATAGCTTTGCCAATAAAGCGGGCTCTGCGGAAGTCATGAATCGGCCAACCTTCAGCCATTGCACGCAAACCCAATAGCGCATCTGGATTGATCGCAGATGGATGCCCAACGCACAGCAAAAGAGGGAGATCATTGTTGCTATCTGAAAAAGCAAAACACTCACTTAAGTTAAAGCCCTTTTCCTTAGCTAGCTCGGTAACAGCAACCGCTTTCTCTTTTCCATGCAACAAGGCTCCATTCATGCGCCCTGTGTATGTTCCATTCGCTATTTCAGCTTTACTTCCTAGCGCTCCTGTTAAACCCAATCTCTTTGCGATCAGCACAGCCATATCTTCCGGTGCAGCTGTTACTAAATAAACTTCAATTCCTTCAGCCTCTAATGCCTGTGCAATATCAATTGTTCCCTGCCACATAGCTGGCGAAACATATTCATCATAAATCTCTTGTGCGATTGCTTCAATATCTTTGACGTTGTGACCGCCAATAAAATCTGTAGCCGCATCTTGGAACCTTTGAATCTCATCCTTATTCTCTTTACCGGTTAAGCGAAATCTCAGGTTAGCCAGCACAAAACGGGAGATATCCTTCTTAGTGAAGTAACCACGCTGATACATGCCTCGGCCCAAGAAGTAAATTGTTGAGCCGCGGATAAGCGTGTTATCGACATCAAAGAAGGCAGCCCGTTTGGTTGTGAGTGCCATGTCACTACCCTAGCGATAGACGGCCTATAGGAACGCTTTATGCTTTACCAATGAGTTCAACGGTTCATGTAGTTCGCCACGGAGAAGTCCACAATCCAGAGAAGATTTTGTATGGACGCCAGCCTGGTTGGCGGTTGTCTGAGCGTGGACAAGAGATGGCTGAAACAATTGGCCAATGGTCTAAAACCTTGGATCTTGGAGCACTACATGTATCACCCCTACAACGTGCACAAGAGACCGCAGCACCTATCGCAGCTGCCCACAATATTTCAATTACAACTGATGAAGGATTAATTGAAGCGGCAAATATCTTTGAGGGAAAGCCATTTGGCGTTGGTGATGGAGTCTTGCGTCATCCATCAGCTTGGAAACATTTATGGAATCCGTGGAGACCTTCGTGGGGTGAACCATATGAGCAACAAATCACTCGCATGCTTGCAGCGATTTTTGCTGCCAATAAGGCGGCAAATGGAAAGGATGCAATATGCGTGTCTCATCAGTTACCAATTTGGATCTTAAGAAGTGCGATTGAAAATCGTAGGTTGTTGCATGATCCTCGTAAGCGTGAGTGCTCTTTGGCATCAGTCACAAGCATTCACTTCGATGATGAAGGCATGATTTCAGGAGTTACATACTCCGAGCCTGCTCGCCATTTATTGCCAGAGAAAAAGTAATGAAGAAAACCACCATATTTGTTGTGCTTGCACTTGTCTTAACAGCATGTGGTGGTGGGGGTAGTTCTAGTTCAGAAGAAAGTTTTGTATCGGGTGATGGCTCTGCAACTTATATTAAGAGCTCTGATCGCAAGATTGCTCCTGCAATTACCGGAATAACTCTGTCAGGTGAGAACTACACATATTCGCGAGATAAGGTTGCAGTTGTAAATGTTTGGGCCTCATGGTGCTCGCCCTGTCGTGCCGAAGCACCCACCCTTGTTGCCTTGGCAAACAAGTACACAGATGTCGCCTTTATTGGAATTCTGACTCGAGATAATCCAGCTAACGCTGAAGCCTTTGAACGCAGATTTAAGATCCCTTACCCAACCCTGATAGATGACTCAATTCTTCTTGGTTTTAAAGGCTCGTTACCCGCTAATGCAATTCCGACAACGGTAGTTTTAGATAGAAAAGGCCGTGTAGCTGCACGAATTTCAGGTGTGGTTACTATCGCTTCGCTATCAGAGTTAATTGAAAAGGTATCAGCGGAATGAAAGAGTTCTTTGTAGATCAGCTATTTTCAGGGTTTCTTATCACCGCCTTTCCTTTTGCTGTTATTGCTGGTGTGGTCTCATTTCTTTCACCATGTGTACTACCGCTGGTTCCGGGGTATTTATCCTTTGCCGCAGGGTTTTCAGTAAGTCGTGGCAAGGTGTTACTGGGCTCTGTTCTATTTGTTTTAGGTTTTAGTTTGGTCTTTATCTCATATGGCGCAGTATTTGGTGGTTTAGGAAATCAACTCTCTGCCAATGAAGAGATCATCTCTCGGATATTAGGAGTTTTGACAATATTTCTTGGTTTTATTTTTTATGGACGCTTTCCCTTCTCTCCAACTATTCGCCCGAAGATGCGAACAACTGGGGGATTACTAGGTGCGCCAATGCTTGGTGTGCTATTTGGAATTGGCTGGACACCATGCATTGGTCCCGCACTCGCTGCGGTTCAGACCTTGGCATTTCAAGAGTCCAGTGCTGTACGTGGAGCGGTGCTCTCATTTGGTTACTGCTTGGGATTAGGTCTGCCATTTATTTTGTCTGGCTTGTCATTAGATAAATCGGCAAAGCTTCGCTCAATCATTTACCGTCGCGGAGACATAATCTCCAAAATAGGTGGAATCTTTTTAATTACACTTGGTTTCTTACAAGTATCAGGTTTCTGGAGTCAGATTATGAACTCTATGCGCTCTATGATCTCTGACTTTATTCCGGTGATCTGATGAGCCAACAAACACAAATTCCTGAACTAGATAGCGTTGGTTTGTTCCGCTTTGCATGGAGACAGTTAACAAGCATGCGGACCGCCTTAATTCTTCTCTTATTAGTTGGAATTGCAGCTATTCCAGGGTCATTAATCCCTCAGCGAACCCAAGATCCTCTACAAGTTGGCCAGTACTTTAAAGATTCACCACAACAAGCTCGATGGATGGATCACTTATATCTCTTTGATGTCTATGGGTCTCCATGGTTTAGTGCGATTTATATCTTGCTGTTTATCTCTTTGATTGGTTGTGTACTTCCCCGCACAGTTGAGCACTTCAAAGCGGCGCGAGCATTACCTCCATCTACACCTAAGAATCTTTCACGCCTAGAGCACTACCAAAGCTGGAATGGGCAAGGAGATGAGATTGATCGTGCCCGGGCTTGGTTCAAAGCAAAGCGTTTTAGAGCTTTAGAGTCAGAGGGTTCAATCTCAGCTGAAAAGGGTTTCACCCGCGAAACTGGAAACCTATTTTTTCACCTAGCTTTAATATTAATTCTTTTAGGAATTAGCTTCAGCTCACTCTTTGGAATGCGTGGTGAAGCGATTATTAATGTCGGTGAACGATTTGTTAATACACCAACAAGTTATGACACCTTGATGTATGGAAGACTTTATCGAGATTCAAACATTCCAGCATTTATGCTGACAGCAGATAAGTTTGATGCTCGATATAACCTAGAGACAAGTGCACCCGAGGATTACACTCTCGAAGTCTCTTTGCTTCGTGATGGATCGACAACCATTGAAAAGAAGGTAATCAAGGTAAATAGTCCTATGACTATAGGAACAACCCGCGTTTACTTACAAGCCAATGGTTATGCCCCTGTTGTAACTGTTAGAGACTCAAAAGGTGATGTTGCTTTTCAGGGCCCTGTTACCTTTCTACCACAGGATTCAAATCTTCGCTCAATAGGTGCAATTAAGGTTCCCGATGCCGATCCGCAGATTGGCTTCTTAGGATCATTTCTTCCAACTTATGTTCGCGACGGAGTCAACGGAGGAGCAAGCGCCTTTCCTAAAGCGCTCAATCCACGATTACTGCTATCTGTCTGGAGCGGTGATTTAGGACTTGACTCAGGAATCCCTCAATCTGTCTACCGAATGGATACATCAGAGATGGTCCAGATCGGATTAAAGGGGTTAAAGCCTGGTGAAAGCTACGAGTATGAAGGTGGATCAATAACCTTTGAAGGTTATGTGCAATGGGTCAACCTTAACTTTGTTGCAGATCCTGGAAAGCATCTTGCATTGCTTGGAGGTATTGTTGCGATCCTTGGATTACTTGCATCACTGTTTACTCGTAGACGGCGAATTTGGATTCGGGTGGGCAATGAGGTCGAAGTTGCTGCTCTAGCTAAGAATTCAGCACCTGGGTTAGAGATTGAAATGCAGGAGTTTGCAAAGATGTTAAAGGGAGAGAAGTAAATGTCACGTTCATGGGCTTTTGCATCAAATTACTTGGTGTACTCAGCTATGGCTGTCTACGCCATCTCTTTTCTTGCTCACTTAATCGAAACCGCTTGGGCTGTAAAGGTTCCAACAGCGACAAGCAAAACCTTGGACTACAAGCGCACTGAAAAGGTTGCTCGAATTGCAACAGCGATGATGATTCTGGGGTTTGTGCTCTTGTTTGCAGGAGTTATGGCTCGCGGTATCTCTGCTGGGCGTGTGCCTTGGTCAAATATGTACGAGTTTTCAATTACCGGTGCTTTGACATTTACCGGTGCATATTTATTAGCACTTCGTAAGTATGATCTTCGCTGGCTCGGACTTTTGGTCTCAGTCTCTGTACTTCTGACACTAGGAACCGCAGTTACTGTTTTATATGTTCCAAGCGCACCTTTAGTTCCAGCGCTAAAATCTGAATGGCTGGTTATCCATGTTTCAACCGCGATTATTTCTGGTGGAGTGTTTTTACTTTCAAATGTAATCGCATCTGCATACTTGTACTTAGATCGCATGGAAGCAAAAGGTGAACGAACCGCTTGGGCAAAGCGTTTACCGGATTTAGAGACGCTGGACCAACTCTCATATCGACTTGTGGCATTTGTCTTTCCACTGTGGACCTTTTCAGTTATCGCAGGTGCTATTTGGGCAGAGAGTGCTTGGGGTCGTTATTGGGGTTGGGATCCAAAGGAGACATGGGCCTTCATTACCTGGGTTGCATACGCTGCATACCTCCACGCTCGCGTAACTATTGGTTGGCGCGGACGAAGAGCTGCATGGTTATGTTTATTTGCAGGCTCCACATTTTTATTTAACTATGTGTATGTAAATATCTGGGGAACTGGAAAGCACACCTACTCGGGGCTCTAGAGCTTCCTTAAGAAATCTGGATCATCATCGGGTGGAAGTATGCGTCGCTTACCCGCTCTACCTCTCTTTGGCTTGTTCCTACCAGCGATTAAATATGAAATAGGACCAATTGCAAATAGCGCTGGCCCCAAGAGAATAATAATTAACAACCAACCCCACTTAGGCAGGTTTTTTACCTGTGACTCATCAGCACGGGCACAATCAATGAGTGCATAGAGAGTTAATCCAAAGATCAGGATGATGGGGATGACTCGTGTCATGTGCTTATTGTATCCCTAGGCCAAGGGCAAGCAAGATGGCAAAGATCATCTGCAACTTTCCGGTTCTTCCCAGAACAGGGATGAGCTCTTTACCTGAAATACCACTTAGAACCTGCTTTGAGATTGAGATGCTCATCGGTAGCACGAGCAAGGTAAGCAGGGTGGTCGGAATCAAAGTAGCGATCACTGCAGCGTGAGCGGCCATCAAGAGAGCCACATACATATTCCGTGCTTTACGGTCACCGATTCGAACCGCAACGGTTAACTTGCCCGCTAACTCATCCTTTGGTCGATCACGAAGATTATTTATTGTCAGGATGGCACAGGAGATTGCACCCATTGGAATTGAGATGATAAAACTGAGCAGAGTGATCTGTTCAGTCTGCACATAATAAGTTCCCATCGTTGCCACTACGCCGAAGAAGAGAAATACAGATGGTTCACCAAAACCTTTGTAGCCATAAGGATTTTTACCACCGGTATATCCCCATGCCGCAGCGATCGAAATTACTCCGACAAGAATGAGTAATGGTGATGTTAAAAAAGCCAGCCATGTGCCAGCAACACTGGCGATTGCAAAGGAGATAAAGGCCGCCGCCTTGACTGATTTGGCGGTTGCAACCCCACTTGCTACTAATCGGATCGGACCTACCCGATCATCATCAGTGCCTTTAACCCCATCGCTATAGTCATTTGCAAAGTTGACACCTATTTGAAGCCAGATAGCAACCTTGAGAGCCAAAGCTGCACGGAACCAATTGAAATCACTACCTACGAGAGCGGTAGCGACAACGACTGGTGCAATTGCAGCGGGAAGAGTGCGTGGCCTAGCTCCAAGTACCCATTTATTCATGTGATATCTCTTGTGCCAATCTCTTTCGGTCAATTTTTCCAATACCTAGTAATGGTAGCGAGTTTATAGAGTGAATACCTTTTGGTTTTGCAAAGGAGCCAATCTTGCTTTCTAGTAGCGATGAGATGCTCTGGCTATCAACTACTCCGACAACTGCAATGTGCAGAGTTTGCCCCCATTGTGGATCATCAACTGAAAAGGCTGCGGTTTGAATTGAGGAAAAGTGCTCACTTAAAAGAGCTTCAACATTACTGAGCGAGAGATTTTCACCACCAGTAATGATCACATCATCTGATCTACCGATTACATGTAATTTGTCATCGATAAACTCACCTAGATCATTACTTTCAAACCATCCATCTTTCAGATCAAGGTTGAGCGCAAGCACATTACCTCGAATGAAGATTGATCCTCCACGGAGTTCAACCTCTACGCCTTCAAGAACTTCTCCGTTATAAACACAGCCACCAGATGTTTCACTCATTCCATATGTTGTGACAACATTTACTCCGGCGGCAACGGCTTGATTTCGAACCGCTGCCGAAAGGGATGCACCACCAACTAAAACTTTTTTCGCACCCTGTAAATGTTTAAGTAAGTTATCGTCCCCATTGAGTGCGCGAAAGAGTTGCGTTGGAACAATTGCTGTGAAATCGACACGAGGATATTGACCAACATGATTGCGCAGATCTACAGGGATAGTTCCTAATTCAAATGCTCTGACAAATACATTTACCGCTGCAACATGTGTTAACGGCAGAAGTAAAGACCAGGTATCGCCAGGGCTTGCTCCAATAAATCTGTTTGATGCACGCGCAGATGAGAGCAGTGCATGCGCCGATAACGCGATCTCTTTCGGTGCTCCAGTTGTGCCAGATGTACCAATGATTACAGCGGCCTGAGCGGGCGCAAACTCTGAGGCGACCTCACCAAATCCGAGGGTGGGGCCATTGCCTGCGAGAGCTGTTGTGATATCCCTCGCTAATTGAGGAAGTTCGCATCCAGGGCTAACCCGCAGAACTTTTCGTTGTGACGATTTATCCATTGCCGTCGTAGGCTATCGCTAGCAACGACGATGGAGGAAATGTGAGCAAGCCGATCAAGCGCGAATTTGGTAGCCGTGAGATTCCGCAATGGGTTACCGCACCTGGTGGAGATGATTTCGTAGATATCAAGTATCAGATGGGAGATGGGATCGCCAAGATCACCATCAATCGACCACAACTGCGCAACGCTTTCCGTCCACAAACAATTATCGAGTTAATCGAAGCCTTCAATTTAGCCCGTGACAATGAAGAGGTCGGCGTCATTATCTTTACAGGTGAGGGCACCGAAGCATTTTGTTCCGGTGGTGACATTAGCGTTCGTGGCGATGATGGGTACCTGGGCGAGGACAAGTTAGCGAAAAAGGGAATTGGTCGCCTCAATGTTTTAGATCTCCAAGTTCAGATTCGACGAACACCGAAGCCAATCGTTGCAATGGTTGCAGGATGGGCGATCGGTGGTGGACATGTTCTACACGTTGTTTGCGATTTAACAATTGCAGCTGACAATGCAAAGTTTGGTCAAACAGGTCCAATGGTTGGATCTTTTGATGGTGGATATGGCGCTGGATTATTAGCTGAACATGTCGGACAAAAGAAGGCGCGCGAAATTTGGTTTATGACACGCGAGTACAACGCACAAGAGGCGTTGGATATGGGATTGGTAAACACTGTTGTGCCGCTTGCAGAGCTTGAAGCTGAAACAGTTTCATGGTGTCGTGAGATGCTTCGTAACTCTCCAATGGCGTTACGTCTATTAAAGGCAAGCTTAAATGCAGCAACCGATGGATTAGCTGGAGTTCAGCAACTTGCAGGTGATGCGACCCTTTTGTTTTACATGACTGAAGAAGGTCAAGAAGGTCGGGATGCCTACCAACAAAAGCGCAAACCTGATTTTGGAAAATTTCCTAAGCGCCCATAATTTATGGATCAACAACTTCTGGACACCTTGCGCGTAATTGCGCTGCCCATGAAAAGTAAGTTTCGTGGCATAACAGTTCGTGAAGTTGCATTAATCAAAGGCCCTTATGGATGGGGGGAGTTTTCTCCATTTCTTGAGTATGAGGATGCAGAATCTGCTCAGTGGCTAGCAAGTGCAGTTGAGGCGGCAACAACGCCTAGGCCACAGCTTTTTCGCACAGCTGTACCGGTTAATGGAACTATTCCAGCACTTAATGATCCAGCTCAATTACAAGAATTAGTTGCCTCATTTCCGGGGGTTAAGAGCTTCAAGGTTAAGGTTGGCGAGAATCTCGTCGATGATGTGGCGCGTGTAAATCTGATTCGTCAATTACAACCGGAAGCAAAAATTAGGGTTGATGTAAACGGCCTCTGGAGCGTTGAGCAAGCGGTAGAGTTTTTGAAATTAGTAGGCGAGATCGAATATATAGAACAACCGTGTGCAACCATTGAGGAGTTGCGTGAGTTAAAGAGTAAAACCTCTGTAAAAATAGTTGCAGATGAGGTTCTGCGCAAAGCATCTGATCCATTTGAAGTTAACTTAGCTGGAGCGGTTGATTACTTAATGCTTAAAGTTCAACCTCTCGGTGGAATCAAACGCGCCCGCGCCCTTGCTGAACATCACAAATTACCGGTTGTCATTTCAAGCGCCTTAGAAAGCGCGGTAGGCATCAATTACGGCCTTACTCTTGCAGCATCCTTTGAAGAGATGAGATTTGATTGTGGTTTGGGAACAGGCTCACTTCTTGCAAAGGATGTAGCTCAGCTGCCAATTGTCGATGGTGAGATTGAAGTTTCAGAGTTTGAGCCAAATTTTGAGGGGCTCGATGTGGCCACAGAGCGGTTTGAATGGTGGAACAATCGGATCATGAGATGTGCGGAGCTATTGAAGTGAATAACTCAACCTCATTAGCCCGTGTTGTCGTGCGTCAGATTATTGAATCTGGTGTGACAGATGTTGTTATTTCTCCTGGTTCACGCAACGCACCTTTATCTCTAGCATTTTTTGCAGCAGCAGAGCAGAGGCTGATTACAGTTCATATTCGAATTGATGAGCGAACAGCGGCCTTCTTTGCATTAGGAGTAATCAAAGCAACTGGAAGACCGGTCGCGATTGTCTGCACAAGCGGAACCGCTGTGGCGAACTATCACCCAGCTGTTCTTGAGGCCCATCACACCAACGCTCCCTTGCTTGTATTGACCGCTGATCGCCCAGTCATGCTGCGTAAAACAGGTGCAAATCAAACAACTGAGCAAGCGCGGATCTTTGGAAAAGCTGTTCGCTACTTTGCAGATGTTGATGGCCCTGTCTATCCAATGGAGCTTCCACTAGATAGTTTGCGGATGGGACCGGTGCACATAAACCTTCAATTTGATGAACCGCTACTGCCAGATGACTCTGGTGATTGGCTATCTGAGATTGCTACTGCACCAAAGAGCTTTGTAAATCGAACAAAATCAGCCACCTTGCGGTTAGTAGGTGCTCGCGGAGTTGTCGTAATAGGACATGATCGTGGTGGATTATCTGTTGAGGAGATTACTGAATTTACAAAGGTTCTTGGCTGGCCCGTCATCGCAGAAGATCCATTGTCTTTTCCAGATGCGGTTGCGCATGCAGCTATCTTCTTAAGTTCACAAGAGATCAGAAGCACTTTAATTCCTCAATCTGTTTTGGTTATTGGCCGAACAACTCTTTCTCGTTCAATTAATGCCTTTATCAAATCAAGTCCGATTCAATATGTCGTAGATCCACGTACCGCAACAGTTGATACCGATCGTCAAGCAGATCGTATTTTCACATCACTTCCAGATTTGCAGGGTGTTATCCAATCCGATGACTGGATTGCGACCTGGAACAAGGTTGCTGAACGAACCAAAAAGTTAGTTGCATCCTTAGATGGCTGGAATGAAGCTGTTATTGCACGAACAATCGCCGCTGCAATTCCAAATGACACAGCTCTATTTGTCTCATCATCTCGACCAATTCGCGATCTTGAAGGTTTTGCCCTTCCGCGAGGTGGAGTTGTTACCTATGCCAACAGAGGTTTAGCTGGCATCGATGGAAATATCTCTACAGCACTTGGTATTGCCTATGCCCACAAGGCAACAATTGCGGTCTTGGGTGATCTCTCATTCCTGTATGACTTAACTGGTTTGATCAATAAAGAGGAGATCAACTGTCGATTTATTGTAATTAACAATGATGGCGGGGGAATCTTTTCAACTCTGCCTCAAAGAGGTTCACATGGTTTTGAAACTCTCTTTGGAACCCCACATGGGCTCAATCCTGCAGATATTGCCAAAGCTATGGGCATTTCAGCCAAGCAGGTTTCTACTCTCAAAGATCTAGAAGCAGAGATCAAGGCGCCAGTTTTAGGTATCAGTGTTGTTGTCTGCGATGTTCCGGATCGTGAAAGTAATGCGGATAATCTAAAAGGTATTTACGAAGCTTTAAACTCTATGTAAGTGCGCTACGCATTGGAGCAAACTTGGCATAGGTTTCAGCAAGTTCAATCTCGGGATCTGAACCATCCACAATTCCACATCCAGCAAATATTCGAATTGAATCTCCATTGATTTGCCCACAACGTAATGCGATTCCTAACTCTCCATCTCCTGCGGCATCAATCCAACCAACGGGCCCGGCGTAACGCCCACGTGACATTCCCTCGATCTCAGAGATTAACTGCGCCGCTTGTGGGCGTGGGGTTCCGCACACCGCTGCAGATGGATGAAGTTGCTCAAGAATTGTAAAGGCATCAACATGTGAAAGTGTTTCCACCAAAGCCCCTGTTACATCAGTGGCAAGGTGCATGACATTTGCCAAGTGCAAAACAAATGGAGAATCCGGAACATTTGTTGAAGAACAAAATGGTTCGATCGCATCTGCCACAGATCGAACGGCGTACTCGTGCTCTGCAAGATCCTTAGAAGATCGTGCAAGAGATGCTGCTAATGCAAGATCCTTTGCATCATCACCGGTTTTGCTAATTGTTCCGGCAAGAACACGTGATGTGACCATTCCACGAGAAAGGCGAAGCAAGAGCTCTGGTGTTGCTCCAACTAAACCCGAGATCGCAAACTTCCAGGTTGTCGGATACTCAAGGGCAAGTTTGTTCAATATCGCCCGTGGATCAATAGCTTTTTTAGATGAAATGGAGATGTCGCGAGCAAGAACAACCTTGTCTAAATCACCCCTTCGAATCCGCGAGACAGCGGTAGAAACTCGCTCCTTCCACAACGCATCTGCTTGAGGCTCTTCATCCCATTTCATCTGCCCATTTAAAGGTAAATCAGCTGCGGTCTTTAAAACTGGTTGAGCACCAGAACCGATCCATGTCATCCATGATTTTCCACCTTTGGTTCCAACTACTACTTGTGGAATCACCAGAACTGAAACATCCTCAGGTGAAAATGAAAATGAGGCGAATAAAACAGGGCCGGTGCCCCTGCCATGAACGGTGTTGTCTACAGCTAACTTTTCTAACTGTTTTTGCCACCAGTGACGGGCATCGGCAAATCGATGTGGACCGCTAACCGTTGTCGTTGCGTAGCTGCCCCAACCAATCAAACCTTCACCACCACGAACCCACACAAGAGGTTGTGCATCTGGAAGTAAATCCAGCAATGGTAGGTGCTCGCCTAAGCGAACAGTTGTTACAGGGGTCAATTCAGGCATATGTTATGAATTTTTACGATTAACTAAACGCCAAATAATTGGAAGAGATGTCCCGGCAATTGCAATTTTTAAAACTTCTCCAGCAATAAATGGAGTTAATCCTGCAGAGATTGTCCAGCCCCAACTTTGTCCGGTGTATTGGTGCAACCAGAGTAAACCAAATCCAAAGGTAATGATTGTTCCGATTAGCATTGATGGTAGAGCGGTTAAGAATTTTTGATCTAAACGCAAACGAGCTAACTGTCCTACAACATAAGTTGCAAGAAGCATTCCAATTAAGTAACCACCAGTTGCTCCGATGACGCGATCAATCCCGAATCCATTGTTTGCAAATACTGGAGCACCAGCCATGCCAACTAAAAGATAAAGTGCAAAGGTAGTAACGCCCAAAGTCGATCCATATGCGGTGCCGATCAGCAATACTCCTAAAGTTTGTCCTGTTACTGGAACTGGAGAACCAGGAACTGGAATCGCGATCTGAGCCAAGATCGCCAAGGCAAAAACTCCGCTGACTACTAGGAGCGTGTGGGTGAGCGCTGATGTGCGTGGCATTAAGGTTGCGCGAAGCGAGGTAGCAGAGAGCGACATACGCAGCCTTTCATGGGGTTAAGTTGTGGATGAGCCTACTTCAAGGGAGAATAAGCGCATGTCCCGCGCACATCTGAACAAGGATCCCGATGAGGTTGCGGCGATGTTTGATGGGGTCGCCAAAAGGTATGACCTTGTAAATGATCTCTTGAGTTTGGGACGGACAAAGGCCTGGCGCACAGCTGCGACCAAGATCATCGCCCCCGCCCCCGGAATGGTGATCCTGGATCTAGCCGCAGGACCTGGCTCCTCCTCGGAGCCGCTCCATAAAGCTGGGGCAACTGTTTTTGCTACCGATTTCAGCGAGGGGATGCTGGCCCAGGGTCGAAAGGCCCGGCCATATCTGAACTTCTCCAAGGCCGATGCCCTCAACCTGCCCTTTGAGGCCGATACCTTTGATGTAACCACTATCTCCTACGGCCTTCGAAACACCGCCGACTTTGATAAGGCCTTGGTCGAGGCCCGCAGGGTCACAAAGCCAGGGGGTCGAATGGTGGTTGTGGAGTTTAGCCACCCAACCTGGCGCCCCTTTCGCACCATCTACACCAAATACCTTATGAGGCTCCTGCCAGCGATCGCTAAAAAAACCAGCTCCAACCCAGATGCCTATATCTACCTCGCGGAATCGATTCGGGCCTGGCCAGATCAGGCGGGGTTGGCGGCTCACATGGAGAAGGCTGGCTGGTCTGGGGTCACCTGGAAAAACCTCACCTTTGGTGTTGTTGCAGTTCACAGCGGGATTAAGGGCTAGCGGTCACAGGCATACGCCTTTCGACCTTAGGATTTCGACCGTGATATCCACATCCAATCCATACATCCCTATCTTGGTGATAGGCGCGATCGGCTTGGGCTTTGCGATCTTTTCAGTTGCCGCCGGTGCGCTCGCAGGTCCAAAGCGCTACAACCGAGCCAAGTTAGATGCGTATGAGTGTGGAATCGAACCTTCACCGCAAGCTGCAGAAGGTGGACGTTTCCCAGTTAAGTACTTCTTAACTGCGATGCTCTTTATCATCTTCGATATTGAAATGGTCTTTTTATATCCATGGGCGGTTGCATTTGACTCTCTTGGAATTTTTGGTTTGGTTGAAATGGCGATATTCATTGGAACGGTTTTTGTTGCCTTTGCATATGTATGGCGACGCGGCGGATTGGATTGGGATTAAAAATGGGTCTTGAAGAAAAAATCCCGAGCGGATTTGTCTTAACCTCAGTTGAAAAACTTGCAGGTTATATGCGCAAAAACTCATTGTGGCCAGCAACATTTGGCCTTGCATGCTGTGCAATTGAAATGATGGCTGTTGGATCAGCTGCAAAGTATGACATTGCTCGTTTTGGTGGAGAAGTTTTCCGTGCATCCCCTCGCCAAGCAGATCTCATGATCGTTGCAGGCCGTGTTTCAAACAAGATGGCCCCAGTATTGCGTCAAATTTACGATCAAATGTCTGCACCAAAGTGGGTTATTGCAATGGGTGCATGTGCCTCTTCAGGTGGAATGTTCAACAATTACGCGATCGTTCAAGGTGTAGATCACGTTGTTCCAGTTGATATTTACCTGCCTGGCTGCCCACCACGTCCTGAAATGTTGCTCGATGCAATCTTGAAGCTGCATGAACAAATCAGCGATACAAAGCTTGGTGCTAACCGCGCTCAGGTCATTAAAGAGGTAGAACTTGCAGCGATGAATGCAAAGCCAACTCATGAGATGAAGGGCTTGCTTGCATGACAAGTGGCATGTTTGGCGCTCAGGGCACCGGCGATACATCTGGTTATGGTGGATTAGTCCGCCAAGCCAGCAATTTTGGCTCTTCTGAGCGTCCATATGGCTCATATTTTGATGAGGTTGCCGATGACCTCGAGCGCGCATATCCCGATTTTTCAGATGCGATCGAACGTGTAGTTGTTGATCGCGGTGAATTAACACTTCATGTAAAGCGTGAAAAGTTAGTTGAAGTTGCGATGATTTTGCGTGACAAGTTGAAGTTTGAAATGTGCATGGGTGTTAGCGGAGTTCACTACCCAGATCAAACAGGCCGTGAAATGCACGCTGTTTATCCACTGCTTTCTATGTCAAAGAATCAACGTATTCGTTTAGAGGTTTCTGTTCCAGATGCTGATGCACACATTCCATCTGTTGTGGAAGTTTGGGCTGGCAACAATTGGCATGAGCGCGAGACATATGACATGTTCGGAATTATCTTTGATGGTCACCCAGGTTTAACTCGCATTTTGATGCCAGATGACTGGGAAGGTCACCCACAACGCAAGGATTACTCACTTGGTGGAATCGCAGTTGAATACAAAGGCGCAACAACGCCACCTCCTAGTGAAAGAAGGAGTTACAAGTGACAACCTTTGATCCATACGCACCATCACGTGATACCACTGAAGGAAAAGTTTTCTCCGTTACAGGTGGAGACTGGGATGCGCTAGTTCAGGAAATTGGCGCGACGAAAGAGGAACGTGTTGTAGTCAATATGGGTCCTCAGCACCCTTCAACTCACGGAGTACTTCGTCTAGTTTTAGAGCTCGAAGGCGAAACAATCACCGAAGTACGTTGCGGCATTGGTTACTTGCATACAGGAATTGAAAAGAACATGGAGTACCGCAGCTGGACTCAGGGAACAACATTTGTAACCCGAATGGATTATTTGAGCCCTCTGCACAATGAGACCGCTTACTGCCTCGCAGTTGAAAAACTTTTGGGAATTACCAATGATGTTCCGGAGCGCGCAACTGTTATCCGCGTAATGATGATGGAGCTCAACCGTATCTCTTCACACATGGTGGCATTGGGTACAGGAGCGCTAGAACTAGGCGCTATGGGCCCTATGTTCTTTGCCTTCCGTGACCGTGAAACAGTCCTTGAGATCTTTGAAATGATTACTGGACTTCGTATGAATATGGCCTACATCCGTCCAGGTGGGGTCGCACAGGATCTGCCAGAAGGTGCTTTAACAAAGATTCGTGATGGCGTTAAGTTGATGCGTAAGAACTTTAAAGATAATGCAACACTTCTTATTGGTAACTCAATTTGGATGAAGCGCACACAAGGTATTGGTTACCTAGATCTTGCAGGTTGCACAACTCTCGGAATCACTGGGCCAGTTCTTCGTGCAACTGGCATGCCTTGGGATCTGCGCAAGCTTCAGCCTTACTGTGGTTATGAAAACTACAACTTTGATGTAGTTACCGCAGATACCTGCGATGTTTATGGCCGTTTCTTAATTCGCATGAATGAGTTAGAGCAATCACTTCGCATTATCGAACAATGTGTCGACAAGCTTGAAAAACTTGAGGGAGCACCAGTAATGGTTGCAGATAAGAAGATTGCATGGCCTGCTCAACTTGCTCTGGGTGGCGATGGACTTGGTAACTCGCTAGATCACATTCGCCAGATTATGGGCACATCAATGGAGTCATTGATTCACCACTTCAAACTTGTTACTGAAGGTTTCCATGTTCCTGCAGGCCAGGCGTATGCTGCGATCGAGTCTCCACGTGGCGAGCTAGGTGCTTCAGTTGTTTCAGATGGTGGCACAAAGCCATACCGTGTTCACTTCCGCGATCCGTCTTTCAATAATTTGCAAGGAACACCTGCAATGAGTGAGGGTGGAATGGTTGCTGACATTGTTGGCGCAGTGGCATCAATTGATCCTGTTATGGGAGGTGTTGATCGCTAATGGCGTTTTCAACTGAAGATCTTTCAACAATGGATTTGATTATTAAGCGCTATCCACGCTCTCGTTCTGCAATTATGCCTTTGCTTCACTATGTTCAATCAAAGGCGGGTTATGTAACCAATGAAGGCATCGAAGTAATTGCAAAGCTTTTACAGCTAGAAGCCGCTGAAGTCACCGCTGTATCTACCTTTTACACCCAATACAAACCAACCCCAGTTGGCGAGTACCACGTAGGAGTTTGTACAAATACCTTGTGCGCGATCATGGGTGGAGATGCGATCTTTGCCTCACTTAAGGATCACCTTGGGATTGGTAATGATGAGGTCACAGCTGATGGAAAAGTTTCGCTAGAGCACATCGAATGTAACGCTGCCTGTGATTACGCACCTGTTGTTATGGCTAACTGGGAGTTCTACGACAACCAGACAGTTGAGTCTGCAAAGGAGCTAGTTGATTCAATGCGTGCGGGCAATCCAAAGCCACCAACACGTGGACCAAATCGTTTAGTAACTTATAAAGAGGCATCAGCTGTTCTTGCTGGATTAAATGATGGACTTGCACACGAAGGTGTTCAAGCAGGAGAGCCAACATTGCTTGGTTTAAAACTTTCGAAAGAGGGCAAGTAATGACAAAGCTAGCTCCAGTTTTATCTGCACATTGGGATGAAAAGGATTCATTTACCCTAGAAGGTTACAAGCGTCATGGTGGCTACAAGGCTGCGCAAAAAGCTTTAACTATGGATCCAGATGCGATTATTCAACTTGTTAAGGACTCTGGACTTCGCGGTCGTGGAGGAGCAGGTTTCCCAACAGGGATGAAGTGGGGATTTATTCCACAAGGTGACAACAAGGATCACTACCTAGTTGTAAACGCTGATGAGTCAGAGCCAGGAACTTGTAAAGACACACCTTTACTCATGGCTAACCCACATGTTCTTATCGAAGGATGCATCATCGCTTGTCACGCAATTCGTGCAAAGCATGCATTCATCTATATCCGTGGTGAAGTTACACATGTAGTTCGAAGAGTTAACCAAGCGATTGCAGATGCCTATGCAGCTGGAATTCTTGGAAATGGAGTTGATGTTGTTCTTCACGTCGGAGCTGGTGCTTACATCTGCGGTGAAGAGACAGCCCTTCTTGACTCACTAGAAGGCTTCCGTGGTCAGCCGCGTTTACGTCCACCTTTCCCTGCAATTGCAGGACTTTATGCACGCCCAACCGTTGTAAATAATGTTGAATCAATCGCATCTGTTCCAGCGATCGTGATGAATGGCGCTGAGTGGTACCAATCAATGGGAACTGAAAAGAGCAAGGGAACAACCCTTTACTCATTGTCTGGCCATGTTGTTAATCCAGGTCAGTTTGAAGCACCACTAGGAGTTACCCTTCGCGAGATTTTAGATCTTGCAGGCGGAGTTCGACCTGGACACAGGTTAAAGTTTTGGACACCAGGTGGATCTTCAACACCTTTGTTTACAGATGCACACTTAGATGTTCCTTTGGATTATGAAGGTGTTGCAGCTGCTGGTTCCATGCTTGGAACTAAAGCTCTTCAAATCTTTGATGAAACAACATGTGTTGTCCGTGCTGTGCTTCGTTGGACTGAGTTCTACAAGCACGAGTCATGTGGAAAGTGCACACCTTGTCGTGAAGGTACATGGTGGTTGGTTCAGATTCTTCGTGATCTTGAAGATGGCAAAGGAACAGAAGCAGATCTTGCTAAGTTGCTAGATCTTTGCGACAACATTATGGGCCGTTCCTTCTGCGCACTTGGCGATGGAGCAACTAGCCCAATTACATCTTCGATTAAGTATTTCCGTGATGAGTACATCGCACACCTTACAAATGGTGCTTGCCCATTTGATCCTGTTGCATCAACACTATTTGTTGGGGCCGGTGCATAAGTGAGTACTGAAGTGTCAGAGATGATTACCGTTGTAATTGATGGCTTCGAGGTAAGTGTTCCAAAGGGAACCCTTGTTATTCGTGCTGCAGAACAACTTGGCATTCAGATTCCACGTTTTTGCGATCACCCATTACTGGATCCAGTTGGTGCATGTCGTCAGTGTTTGGTTGATATTGAAATCAATGGTCGCGCATTTCCAAAGCCACAGGCATCCTGCACAATTCCGGTAGAGACAGGGATGATCGTCAAGACCCAATTAACCTCACCCGTCGCTGATAAAGCACAACGCGGCGTCATGGAGCTTTTGCTTGTAAACCACCCACTTGATTGCCCTGTCTGTGACAAGGGTGGCGAGTGCCCACTGCAAAACCAGGCGATGAGCAATGGTCAGGGCTCTTCACGTTTTGAGGGTGTTAAGCGCACATTTGAAAAGCCAATCAATATTTCATCACAAGTACTGCTAGATCGTGAACGTTGTGTTTTATGTGCCCGTTGTACACGTTTTTCTGAACAAATTGCTAGTGATCCATTTATTACCTTGAATGAGCGCGGAGCGTTACAACAGGTTGGTATCTACGAGAACAAACCATTTGAATCATACTTTTCTGGAAACACAGTTCAGATCTGTCCAGTAGGTGCACTTACTGGCGCTGCATACCGATTCCGTGCACGCCCATTTGATTTAGTTTCAACTCCATCTGCATGTGAGCACTGTGCATCTGGTTGCGATATGCGCACAGATGTTCGTCGCGGAAAGACTTTGCGCCGTTTAGCAGGAGAAGATGCATCGGTTAATGAGGAGTGGAACTGCGATAAGGGTCGCTGGGCATTTAAGTATGTGACAGCGGTAGATCGCCTCAAGGTTCCAATGATCCGTAACGACTCAGGTGAACTTGTAGAAGCATCATGGCCAGAAGCGTTAGCGGTTGCTGCAGCAGGACTTAAATCTGCAAAGGCTGCGGTTCTTGTTGGTGGTCGTGCAACTCATGAAGATGCATATGGTTACAGCAAGTTTGCACGTGTTGTTCTTGGTACAAATGATATTGATTTCCGTTCACGTATCTCATCAGATGAAGAGCGCCAATTCATTGCAGCACGTGTAGTTGGATCATCTACCACCTACCGAGATATTGATAAGGCTGATCAAGTTCTATTAGTCGGCTTTGAGCCAGAGGAAGAGTCCCCAATTGTCTTCCTTCGTATCAATAAGCAGTACCGCAAGCGGGCTTTGAAGGTTGTTTCAATCGGTTCAAAGGAATCCATTGCGGTAGATAAGTTAAAGGCTGAGTTTGTAAAGGTTGCTCCGGGACAAGAGGCTGCGGCAATTGCTGCGCAGAAGTTGACTGATAAGTCGGTCATTCTTGTTGGAGAGCGCGCAGCTGAGAGCGCAGGCGCACTATCGGCGGTTGCAGCTCTTGCTGATTCAACTGGTGCAAAGCTTGCTTGGATCCCACGTCGTGCAGGTGAACGTGGTGCGATCGAAGCTGGTGCAATTGGAAATCTTCTGCCTGGCGGTCGTCCCGTCACTGATGCAGCAGCACGTGTAGATATTGCAGCGGCCTGGGGTACAGATTCAATTCCAGCTGAAGTTGGTCGCTCAACCTCACAGATTATTGATGCGGTTAATGCAGGACAGATCGGTGCGCTACTCGTTGGTGGAGTAGATCCACTAGATGGTGACAATAACCAGGCGGCCTTATCTGCTCTTGATAAAGCATTTGTCCTTTCACTTGAAATCGCACCAAGTGCGGTAACGGCTAGAGCAAATGTGGTTCTTCCGGTTGCAGCTGTGACTGAAAAATCTGGATCATATTTAAACTGGGAGGGTCGTGCTCGCTCATTTGATGCAGCGGTCGCCGATTCATTAAATCGCAGTGATCTAAGAATTCTTTCAATGATCGCAGAAGAGATGGGAATTTCTCTCAACCTCGGAACAGTAACTGCAGCAGCTAAGGAGATTGCAGCTCTTGGCACTTGGGATGGTGCACGCGCAACATTCAATTCAGTTTCTGCGCGACCACAACCATCACTTAATAGCGATCAAGCCTTGATTACATCCTGGCGTCGCTTGTTGGATCTTGGAACCTTGCAAGAGGGTGAAGAACACCTTGCTGGCACCGCTCGCAGAACCGTTGCCGTTATTTCTCCAAAGCGTGCTGAAGCAATGGGCGTTGTTGATGGAGATCAGCTCAAGATTTCAACTAGCCAAGGCTCTGTAACCCTTTCAGCCTTGGTTGAAAATATTCATGATGATGCGGTGTGGGCACCACGTAACTCACGAGGTTCTCAATTGTTGGTAAACCTAGGCGTCGCACATGGCGCAGTAGTTACGGTGGTGAAGGCATGACAAATGCAGAGCTAATTGCAACAGATCCAGGCTGGTTAATCACAGTGAAGGCGTTTCTTGTCTTTGGAATCTGCGTACTACTGACATTGATGGCGGTGTGGGGAGAGCGACGCTTAGTAGCTCGCATGCAACAACGCCCAGGACCAAACCGTGTAGGACCATTTGGTTTGATTCAATCCCTTGCAGATGGTGTGAAACTTGCCCTGAAAGAGGACATTATTCCTACCGCTGCAGACAAGGTAGTTTTTATCTTGGCGCCAATTATCAGCGCCACTACAGCCTTCATGGCATTTGCAGTAATTCCAATTACAGGTCAAGTAAATTTGTTTGGAAAACAAACTGCAATGCAGTTAACTGATTTATCAGTGGGAGTTCTTTACATTCTTGCAGTTGCATCAGTTGGTGTTTACGGAATTGTTTTGGCTGGTTGGTCCTCTGGATCTACATATCCATTGCTTGGTGGTTTGCGATCAAGCGCACAAGTTATTTCATATGAAATTGCGATGGGACTTTCTCTTGTTGCTGTCTTTATCTACGCAGGTTCAATGTCCACATCAGAGATCGTTGCCGCTCAATCTTCCTGGTGGTTTGCTGTAGTTCTCTTCCCATCATTTGCAATCTATGCAATCTCAATGGTTGGCGAAACTAACCGTGCACCTTTTGATCTTGCAGAGGCGGAAGGTGAGTTAGTTGGTGGCTTCCACACCGAGTACTCATCACTCAAGTTTGCACTCTTCTTCCTCGCCGAATACATCAACATTGTTGCTGTATCAGCACTTGCTACCACCTTATTTTTGGGTGGCTATAAAGCACCTCCAGGGCTCGGCTTTACCGAAGCTTGGCTAGGCGGATGGTTTACCGCGGTCTGGTTCTTCGCCAAGGTAATTACCTTCTTCTTTATATTTGTGTGGCTTCGCGGAACACTTCCAAGACTTCGCTACGACCAGTTCATGCAGTTTGGCTGGAAGGTCTTGATCCCAGTTTCAATCCTTTGGATCTTGGTTGTTGCAACATTGCGCGTTCTCTCACTACAAGGAGCTCCACGTTCAGTGGTAATCGCCTTTGCAAGTACGGTGGTATTGCTCATCATGGCGGTCAATGTTGGATTTGAAAGTTCAAAGAAGAAAAGGGAAGCAGCTGTTGCCGATGGTGACAATAAAGATGCTCCTTCATTTGCAGTTCCTTCATTACCTATGGAGGTTTCAACTATTAATGTCTCAAAAAACACAGGAGGCGACCGTGGCTGAAAACCTCGAACCGTTAAAGCCAAAGGATCTTGGTATTAACGATGTTGAATTTTATGAAGTAGAACAAACCCCATCTGTTGGTTTCTTTGGTGCCATGAAGGGGTTTTGGGTTACCTTCTCAACCATCTTCAAGAAGCCATTGACCATTGAGTATCCAGAGGTAAAGGCACCGACTGAAGAGCGTTTCCATGGTCGCCACCAACTCAATCGCCACCCAGATGGATTAGAAAAGTGCATCGGGTGCGAGCTATGTGCATGGGCATGTCCAGCAGATGCAATTTATGTTGAAGGTGAGAGCAACACTGAAGAAAATCGTATGTCTCCGGGTGAGCGCTACGGCAAGGTTTATCAAATTAACTATCTACGCTGCGTCTTCTGCGGATTATGTATCGAAGCCTGCCCAACTCGCGCATTAACAATGACAAATGAGTATGAGCTTGCAGATGATTCACGCGCAAAGTTGATCTTTGAGAAGCAGGATTTACTGGCACCACTGCGCCAAGGAATGCTTATGCCCCCACATCCAATGTATCCAGATATGACAGATACCAACTATTACAACGGTGATGTGAAGGGTGCGCACCCATCACAGGCAACGGATGGCCAGCCATGATGCAGTTAGCACTAGAGGTTGGCCAGACAGCACAACCTGAAGCGATTATGTTTTGGATCCTTGGCCCAATGGCTGTTGCTGCAGCACTTGGAATGTTGCTGGTTAAGAAAGCGGTTCACTCAGCGATCTTGATGGCATTTGTAATGATTGTTTTAGCGATCTTTTACATCGCTCAAGATGCGGTATTCCTTGGAATTGTCCAAATAGTTGTATACACCGGCGCAGTCATGATGCTCTTCCTCTTTATCTTGATGTTAGTTGGTGTTGATTCATCAGATTCGTTAACAGAGACAATCCCAGGACTTCGTCCTATCGCAATTACAGCTGCGATTGGATTTGGTGGATTAATGGTTTCACTCTTGGGAAGAGCAACCTTAGGGCGAGATGCAATTGGATTAGCAGCGGCAAATGCAGATGGCAATGTTGAAGGAATTGCGATGCTGCTCTTCTCAACATATGTATTTCCCTTTGAAGTTGTATCTGCCTTACTAATCACCGCAGCAATGGGTGCGATGGTTCTTGCACACCAACACCGCACAACCGCTCGTCCAACACAGCGCCAACTTTCAATTAATCGTTTCCGTGGTGCATCACTAGGTACTGCAGCAGGACTTCCAGGTCCAGGTGTTTATGCACGCCACAATGCGGTAGATGTTCCAGCACTTCTTCCAGATGGCACACCAGCCCCGACATCAGTTAACGCAAGCCTTGAAGCCCGCGGAGATATGTTGGATTACAAGAGCTTTGACCTTGCTGAGGTAAATACTCAGATCGAGGAGGAGAAGTAATGGACGCCTCCAATTACCTTTATATCTCCGCACTTCTCTTCACAATTGGTGCAGTAGGTGTTGTGGTTCGTCGTAATGCGATCGTCGTTTTCATGTGTATCGAGCTTATGCTCAACGCTGCAAACCTTTCACTAGTGACCTTCTCTCGTATCAACGGAGATCTAGATGGCCAAGTAATGGCCTTCTTTACGATGGTTGTTGCCGCGTGTGAAGTTGTAGTTGGCCTAGCAATTATCGTGGCGATCTATCGTTCACGTCGATCAGCATCTGTTGATGATGCTAGTTTGTTGAAGAGATAAGTATGTTTATTTCAAATACCTTGGTCTACTTGATAGCACTTCCATTGGCAGGTGCAGCAATTCTTCTTCTGGGAGGACGTCGAACAAATAAGTGGGGACACCTACTTGCAACTGCGATGTCAGCTTCATCATTTGGTGTTGGTTTATACCAATTGATGTTGATGCTGGACCGTCCAACAGAGCAGCGTCCTGCCTCACAAAAACTATTTGAGTGGATCCACGTCGGTGAGTTTAAGGTTGATGCTGGTTTGCTATTGGATCAACTTTCAATCTGTTTCGTTCTTCTCATCACCGGCGTTGGAACATTAATTCACATTTATTCAATCTCTTATATGTCTCATGACAAGGATCGCCGCCGCTTCTTTGCATATCTAAACCTCTTCATCGCATCGATGTTGTTGTTGGTTCTTGGCGATAGTTACCTCAACCTTTACGTTGGTTGGGAAGGCGTGGGTCTTGCCTCATACCTACTTATTGGTTTCTGGAATCAAAAGCCTGCCTATGCAACAGCCTCAAAGAAAGCTTTTGTAATGAACCGCGTTGGTGATATGGGATTGTCCTTTGCAATCATGATCGCCTTTGCAACCATGGGAACGGTTTCCTTTGTTGGCGTGCAAGAGCAGGTAAGTCAGACCTCAGAGGCGGCGCTAACTGCAATAGGACTAATGCTCCTAGTTGCAGCAGCTGGAAAATCAGCCCAATTCCCACTGCAGGCATGGCTGGGTGATGCGATGGCTGGTCCAACACCGGTTTCAGCGCTAATTCACGCGGCAACAATGGTTACCGCAGGCGTTTACTTGATTACTCGCTCTAACTTTGTATTTGATGCAGCACCGACGGCACAGCTTGTAGTTGTGATTGTTGGTGCAATTACTCTGATGTTTGGTGCCTTGATCGGTACCGCTAAAGATGACATTAAGAAAGCGCTTGCAGCCTCAACCATGTCACAGATTGGTTACATGACCTTGGCTGCTGGATTAGGTCCTGTTGGATATGCATTTGCAATCATGCATTTGCTGACACATGGATTCTTTAAGGCCGGAATGTTCTTAGGTGCCGGTTCTGTGATGCATGGAATGAATGATGAAGTGAATATGCGCAAGTACGGTGCGCTTCGAAAGTTTATGCCAATTACATTTGTAACCTTTGGGCTTGGTTATCTTGCCATTTTGGGTATTCCACCATTTGCAGGTTTCTATTCAAAGGATTTGATTATTGAAACCGCCTTTGATGCTGGTGGTGCTAAGGGAATCATTCTTGGAATTACAACTTTGATTGGTGCATCAATTACAGCTTTTTATATGACTCGCGTAATGATTCTTACATTTACCGGAACAAAGCGTTGGGATGAGGATGCTCATCCACATGAATCGCCATGGTTGATGTGGTTGCCAATGGCGATCCTTGCAATCGGATCAGTCTCATCTGGTTACTTGTTATCACGTGGTGATGCTCTAGAGAATTGGTTATACCCACTGTTTGATCACAGCGATGAGTATCAAAAGCATTTAATTGAACCAATTATTGTCTCCGGAATGGCGTTAACCATGGTGGCAATCGGTGTTGCCGTTGCTTACTTCAAGTATGCGCGCCAAGAGGTTTCCTCAACCGCCCCAGAAGATGTTTCAATCTTTACAAAGGTCGCTCGTCAAGATCTGATGCAGGATCGATTTAATGAAGCGGTCTTTATGCGTCCAGGTCAGGCGTTAACAACAACCTTGATCGCAGCTGATCAGGCTGTTGTAGATGGAGCGGTTCGCGGAGTTGGGCAGGTAGCGTTGAGCTCAGGTTCTGCGCTACGAGGCCTACAAAATGGCTATGTTCGAAGCTATGCAGCAATAATTTTGGTGGGCGCAATTGCGTTAATCGCCGCTATTTGGGTGGTGGTTTCATAATGAAGTGGTTATCGCTACTAATGCTGCTTCCTTTGGCTGGTGCTGCAATTGTCTCCGCCCTTCCAAAGGGCAATGACAAGGCTGCAAAGCAGGCCGCCCTTGGTACAACACTTGTTGTAATGGTGGCAACAATCGCAATGGCGGTTGGTTTCCAGCGTGACAATGTAGATCTGCAATACGTTGAAAGTTACGCCTGGATACCAAGCTTTGGAATTAACTTTGCTTTAGGTGTGGATGCTATTGCCCTTGTCTTAATTTTGATGTCAACAATCCTTGCACCAATTGTTGTGCTTGCAGGTTGGAATGAGGCACATGGTGGTCGTTGGAGTGTAAAGACCTTCTACATCCTGATCCTTGTCTTAGAGACAATGATGATCGGTGTATTTGCCGCTACAGATCTCTTCCTGTTCTATGTCATCTTTGAAGCGATGTTGATTCCGGTGTACTTCCTAATTGGTGGATACGGATCAGGGGAGCGTTCGGCGGCAGCTGTTAAGTTCTTGTTGTACTCATTATTTGGTGGATTGTTAATGCTTGCAGCGATCATTGCGCTGTATGTAATGTCAGGTGCTCAAGGTGGACATACCTTCGATATCGACAAGCTTTCACAACTTCAAATGAGTTCAACAACTCAAAACCTTTTGTTCCTTGGCTTCTTTATCGCCTTTGCGATCAAAGCTCCGGTTTGGCCATTCCATACCTGGTTGCCAGATGCAGCAAACTCTGCGACTCCAGGAACATCAGTTCTCTTACTTGGTGTTCTGGACAAGGTCGGTACCTTCGGAATGATCCGTTACTGCCTCACCTTGTTCCCAGATGCAAGTAAGACCTTTACACCTTTGATTATGGTCTTAGCTGTTATCTCCATTCTTTATGGTGCATTCCTTGCAATCGGTGCAAAGGATATTAAACGTTTAATCGCATACACATCTATCTCTCACTTTGGTTTTATCACGATGGGTATCTTTGCGATGACAAGCCAGGCTCAAAGCGGTGCGATTTTGTACATGTTTAACCATGGATTCTCTACAGCGGCGTTATTCCTAGTCGCCGGCTGGATGATTTCACGCCGTGGATCATCAACAATTGCAGATTTTGGTGGCTTGCAAAGAATCACACCAATAATGGCGTGGAGCTTCTTCATTGCAGGTTTGTCATCACTGGCGCTGCCAGGGTTATCGAGCTTTGTGAGCGAGTTCTTAGTTCTAGTTGGAACATTTACTCGCTACCCAGTTCACGCGATTATTGCAACCTTCGGAATTGTTTTAGCTGCTCTCTACATTTTGATTCCGGTTCAAAAGGCGCTGCATGGTCCTACAACTCCGGGGAATGAGAGTCTTAAGGATCTTAACCTTCGCGAGAAGTTAGCGATTGCACCAGTTATTGCAATCATCGTTGCCTTGGGCTTCTACCCATCACCTTTGTTGAAGGTAATCAATCCAGCCGCTACACATGTGATCTCGCAAATGGGCTTCACTGATCCTGCGCCAAGCAATGGGGGCAAATAATGACTTTTACATCACCAGTTCTTTCATACGCACTGCTGTCACCTGTTTTAATCCTGCTTGGTGGAGCATTGATCGGCGTTCTCGTAGAAGCATTTGTCTCTAAAGCGCTGCGTCCAGTTGTTCAATTAACTCTCTCACTTGGAACTCTGATGCTAGCTCTTATGCAGGTGTGGAGAATTCGTGGTGAGGAGTCTTTAACTCCTGCAATGGGCTCATTGGTAATTGATGGTCCAGCAGTTCTTATCCAAGGATCAATCCTGATCATTGCAATAATTTCAATTTTCTTGATCGCAGATACCGAACACTTCACCCCACTTCCGGCAGCTCTTCCAGGTTCTGCTGAAGAACGTGAAGCAGAACAAGCAGGTAATCAGGTGACCGAGGTCTACCCACTTACCTTGTTTGCAGTTTCCGGAATGATGATCTTCCCAATCGCAACTGATTTGATCATGCTCTTTGTTGCACTCGAAGTACTGTCATTACCGTTGTACTTGATGGCAGGACTCTCACGTCGCCGTCGCCTGGCATCACAAGAGTCAGCGCTTAAGTACTTCCTTCTCGGCTCATTTGCCTCAGCCTTTTTCCTCTTTGGAGCGGCATATTTATATGGTTTCTCAGGCTCAATTACCTTCTCAGGTATTCAGGCAGCGGTAGTCGGTGGCACCGGAAATGATGTTCTTCTTCTCATCGGAATGTCATTCCTGTCTATCGGCCTACTCTTCAAGGTTGGCGCAGTTCCATTCCACTCTTGGACACCAGATGTATACCAAGGTGCTCCTACTCCGATTACAGCATTCATGGCAGCAGCAACCAAGGTCGCAGCATTTGGAGCGATGCTGCGCATTTACTACACAGTCTTTGCAAATGCTGAATGGTCTTGGATCCCAGTTATCTCAGCGATTGCAATTATCAGCATGGTGCTTGGATCGCTAGTTGCAATTGCTCAACGCGATGTAAAGCGTATGTTGGCTTACTCATCTATTGCACATGCAGGTTTCTTGCTTTCAGGAATTATCGCACTTAACAAATCTGGTTTAGATGCAACGATCTTCTACTTGTTTGCCTACGGTATCGCAACCGTTGGTGGCTTTGCCGTTGTAACCCTTGTTCGTGATTCATCGGGAGAAGTTACAGATCTCAATCGCTGGAAGGGACTTGGCAAGCGCTCACCATTTGCAGCCTCTGCCTTTGCACTCTTCTTATTAGCTTTTGCAGGTATTCCACTTACAAGCGGATTTATCGGAAAGTTTTCAATCTTCTCTGCAGCCTATGAAAATGGCGCAACAGCGGTTGTCATCACCGGTGTGCTCTCAAGTGCGATCGCAGCATTCTTCTACATTCGCGTTATTGTCTTGATGTTCTTTACAGATGCGGTTGAAGATGGAACAGCGGTTGAAGTTCCATCAATTCTGACCCGTGCAACTGTAGTTATCTCTGCGGTAATCACCTTGGTATTGGGTATCTATCCAGCCCCAGTACTTGATTTCATTACCGACTTAGCTATCTTCATTCGATAATGTCCACCTTCGGCATTCCCAACGTTGCACCTGAGTTAGAGGCGCAATTAATACACCAAATGGCCGAGGTTGAAGCGCTGCTACGTAGCCACACCCGCAGCGAGTACCCCTTTGTCGATGAGACCGCCCACCACCTTGTGGCAGCTGGGGGTAAGCGTTTGCGCCCCTTATTAACCCTTTTAACCTCTCATTATGGGGATCCAATGCGAGATGGGGTTATCGCGGCTGCGGTTGCTTGCGAGATTACACACCTTGCAACGCTGTATCACGATGATGTTATGGATGAGGCACCACTTCGTCGTGGAGTTGAAAGCGCCAATATGCGCTGGGGAAACACAATTGCGATCTTGACTGGAGATTTTCTCTTTGCAAAATCCTCAGATCTATTAGCAGATCTTGGACCTGCAGCTGTTCGCTTACAGGCACGCACCTTTGAACGTTTAGTAATCGGACAGATTATGGAAACTCAGGGACCTAACCCAGGACAAGATCCTTTAGAGCACTACCTCAAGGTCGTTGCAGATAAAACTGGTTCATTGATCTCAGCCTCTGCTCGTTATGGCGGAATGATTTCTGGTGCACCTGCTGAAATCACCGACACTGTAACTATCTTTGGTGAAAAGATTGGTGTTGCGTTCCAATTAGCAGATGATGTTATTGATATCGCTAGCGAATCAAATCAATCTGGAAAGACACCAGGAACAGATTTGCGTGAAGGTGTCCCGACCCTTGTAACTTTAAATGTCATGAAATCAAATGATCCAGCAGATGCCGATCTCAAAGAGCTTCTAAGTGCACCGATCGAAGATGAAGCAACGGTTCAACAGGTTTTAGTTGCACTTCGGAATCACAAAGCTTTAGATGAATCACGTGAGCAGCTCTACATGATCGCTAAAGAGGCTCGCACCGCATTAGGCCCACTGCCAATCAATGATGCAACAGGTGCATTGATGTCGCTATGCGACGCTATTATTGATCGTTCTGCTTGATTTAATTAAATCAATAGTTAAAGTCACAAGCGCCACCCAAATTATCAAGAAGCCAATCCAACGAGCGGTCGGCATATCCTCATTGAGCACCCAAACACCAATAGAAAATTGAAGTGTTGGCGTTATGTATTGCAGTAAGCCAATAGTTGTAAATGGAAGTCTGTTTGTTGAACCATTAAAAAGCAGAAGAGGGATAGCGGTTATAGCGCCTGCGCTCATAAGGAGCAGAGTTAAACCCCAGTCCTGCCCAAACTGGCCAGTTCCTTTATTGCCGATGTAAACCAGATATCCAAGGTAGAAAAAGCTTGAAATAAAGGTCTCAATCGCAAGGCCCTCTAGCGCTCCAAGACCTAGCTGCTTCTTAACTAATCCGTAGCTTCCCCAAGAAATGGCTAGAGTCAAAGCGATCCATGGCAAGCGACCGTAATCCAGAGTCAGAATCAGCACACCCATGGATGCGATAGTTACCGCAGCCCATTGTAAGCCGCGCATCTTCTCCTTTAGAAAAATCACACCAAAGCCAATAATGATTAGTGGGTTGATGTAATAACCTAAGGATGCTTCAACGACATGTTCATTGTTGGTAGCCCAGATATAAACCAACCAGTTAATTGAAACCAATAAGGATGAAAGAAATAGCTTTACAGCAACCATGGGACGCTTGAGAGTTTCAAGAGTTGACTTCAACGCCTTGGTCGCAGCTAAAACAATAAAACAGAAAACCAATGTCCACACCGCTCGGTGGGAGACAATCTCTAGAGGATTGGCAGGTTCAAGCAGTATCCAATACAAAGGAAATGCGCCCCATAATGAGTAGGCACTTACTCCAAATAGAAGACCGAGCTTATTTTTACTCAATTATCTAAAGTTCGTGAATTGAACTGCAAAATCCCAGCCACCATCTTTGATCATCGCCATTGTTTCCTGTAGATCATCACGGCTCTTTGAAGTTACGCGAAGTTCATCGCCTTGAATCTGAGTCTTTACAGATTTTGGACCCTCATCACGGATCTTCTTTGCAATCTTCTTCGCATTCTCAGTTGAGATGCCTTCCTTCAAAGGAGCAGCGATCTTGTAAATCTTTCCAGACAGCTGAGGAGCACCAGCATCAAGATGCTTCAGAGAAACTCCACGCTTGATCATCTTGTCCTTCACAACATCCAAAGCCGCCTTTGCACGCTCTTCAGTATCTGCTTCAATCAAAACCTTGTCACCTTCAAGTTCAATCTTTGAACCTGTATTTTTGAAATCAAAGCGGGTCTCGATCTCACGGACCGCCTGGTTAATGGCGTTATCCAGCTCCATACGGTCGATCTTGGAGGTGACGTCAAAACTTGCATCTGCTGCCATTTAAGGGCTCCTTCACTTGGAAAAGCGCGGTTTGTACGCGCACCCGCCTAAGGTATCCTTTCCCTTCGCACTATCCATAATTGCCGCACTACTTGTTCGACCTTGGCGGGTTGCCCGAGCGGCCAATGGGAGGGGACTGTAAATCCCCCGGCTCTGCCTTCGAAGGTTCAAATCCTTCACCCGCCACCAGTACTTTTGCTAAGCGCTATACCTCTGGATTGCGTTCCAATCCCAGTTAATGCCAAAACCAGGCTCAGTACTTAACTGAGCCTTTCCATCAGAAATTTCAATTGGCTTTAATAACAGGTGATGGAAGAGATCGACTTCATATCGAGGGTCTAGGTACTCGATACCGCCTGCATACCGATTATTTGTTGCAGCAGCGATTTGGGAATGAACCTCAGTATGAATGTGTGTCGAATACTTTATCCCTGAGTTATCTGCATAATCAGCTGCCTTGAGAAATTCGCTAACTCCGCCAATTACTAAGGCATCAATTCTCAATACATCTACTTGTTTGTAATCGATAACTTGTTGGGCCATGCTTGCAGAAGCTAAGGATTCTCCAAAGGAAATGGGAACCCCAGTTTGTTCGCGTAATGCGATTGACAACTTGCCTTGCGACTCAAGAAATGCATCCTCGACAAAAGAGATGCCGTACTCTTTAAAGAGATTAACTCGACTCTTGGCTTTTTCAAGATCTCCAAATGTCCTGAATGCATCAACTGCAATTAAAGCATCTGCGCCAACGCGATCTCGCAAAGTCTTTATTCGATGAGCATCTCGTTCGGGAGATTTTGCCCCCACAACTATTTTGAAAGATTTAATTCCACGGCTGAGAGCATGATCTATCTCCTCTTCAAGCCCTGCCTCATCATTCCGATTGTCATAACCTATGACAGAGTAAACGGGAATCTCTTGGAGATCTGAACCCAGAAACTGCGCAACGCTTTTTCCAGACCGTTTTGCCATGATGTCATTCAGGGCTACATCAATGGCACTCAATCCAGAGGTAAGGGTGCCGTGCTCACTTGATTGCCAATTGGCTGCTAGTAGTTTGCCTCTAATCTCATCGGCAGATTCTGCGGTTTCTTGAATAATGTGCGGGCTCATCACCGCTTCAATAATTTTTGAGATGGGCAGACCTCGGCTGTAGCAGTATCCGACTCCGGTAACTCCATCACTAGTTGTGATTCGAACAATTGAGTATGTGCGATGTGAGATTCGAGCAGAGCCAACAATGAGGGGATGGAGCAGTGGAACCCGTGCCTCGTAGGTTTCGACCCTGTCGATCCTGTCCATAGCTCAACAGGCTAGACCCTTGTATATGAATCGTCAACTGTTTACAATATCGATAACTTCTGGAGATCGCAGGTAAGTGATGAAGGTATTAATTTTCGGTGGTACACGATTCATGGGTCGTTATGTACTGCGCGCCTTACTGGAAGTTGGCGTAGAGGTCACAATTGCAAATAGGGGTACCCGCGAAGAGAACAAGGGTGCACACAATGTGATCTGTGATCGCTCTCAACCTGGCGCATTAGATCAGTTCAAGGGCTCGCAGTTTGATGCTGTTATTGATTTTTCCGCATATGCCTCGGACTGGGTAGAAGAGGCGGGAAAATTCTTTGCTGGAGAGATCTCTCGATACATTTTTATTTCTACCGGAGCTGTCTATACATCCAGTCAAGTTTTCCCGATAACAGAAGATTTTCCTAAAGGCCCACCCCATCCCTTTGCTCCATATGCGGCGGAGAAGATCCGATCTGAATCACTGCTGAGAGAGTTTAATGCAAAGGGTGCTTTCGATACTACGGCTCTGCGTCTTCCATTTGTATTAGGGCCAGATAATTATGAAGATAGAGAGTCCTTTGTCTTCAGCCGCTTATTGAATAATCAACCAATCTTCTTGGCTAATGGTGGAAAATCAATTCATTCATTTATTTATGCCGGCGATGTTGCAAGTGCAATTGTCAGGATTTTGAGTTTGAGTCGAACAAGTGGGAGCGAAGAGTTCAACTTAGCGGTACCTCAAGCAACAACTAGTCGAGGTTTTGTAGATTTAGCGAGCGAAGTTTGTGGAATTGAACCGACGGTAGTTTCTTATCAACCTGAGGAGTTTCAAATCGACACAATCAACTTTGATTTGAAAAATGTCGCCTTTCCATTCCCTGAAAATAATGCATATTTGAGCTCTGAGAAAATCTTGTCAAAACTGGGATTTGAGCCGAGCTGTGATCTGAAGGCCATGCTTTCCGAATACTACGAGTGGTGGATGAAGCGAGCTGACAAGTCTCCGAAAGAGTATCCATTGGAAAATAGAATTAAAGTTGAGTTAGGGGCCCAATGAACACCAAATCAGAGCTACACACTCCAATCAAATCCAAGGTAGCCGAAGAAGATCTTGAGATTCTAGAAAGTATTCAGGACCGGGTGTTATGGCTCTCTACACGTATTGTTGATTACGCCAACACTGATCGACCTAATGTAGATGGCTTAAAGGTTGGTGGCCATCAAGCATCAAGTGCCTCGCTGGTTTCTGTGCTTACAGCCCTCTATTTCAATTACCTGGACTCCGAGGATCGAATCAGCATCAAACCCCATGCATCACCAGTTTTTCACGCAATTCAATATCTGTTGGGCAACCTTGATGAGTCGTACCTAAAGAAACTTCGCGAGGCAGGCGGGCTACAGAGTTACCCTTCAAGGACCAAGGATCCGGATACCGTGGATTTTTCTACGGGATCGGTCGGATTAGGTGCTGTTGCTCCACTTTTTGCCGCGGTTACCCGCCAATACATTGACTCTCATTTTGGAGCAAGACCAAAGTCACGTTTCATTTCTGTTATTGGCGATGCTGAGCTAGATGAAGGAAATATCTGGGAGGCACTTGCCGATCCTGCTGCCACAAATCTAGGTAATGTTATGTGGATTGTTGATTTCAATCGACAGTCATTGGATCGGGTTATTCCTGGTGTACGAATCGAACAATGGAGAGCTCAATTTGAAGCCGCAGGTTGGCATGTCAAAGAGGTTAAGTACGGATCGAAGTCGAAGAGAGTATTTGAGGATGATGCGAGTGAAGGCTTTAAGCAATGGTTCAACCAGATTCCGAATGAACAGTACCAATCGCTTTTTGGACTTAAGCCAACAGAGGCGCGAGAGAGATTTCTGGATGGTTCACCACAAGGTGTTAGTACTTTCCTTGAAAGATACAGTGATGGTGAGCTCTTTGAAATTCTCACTGACCTAGGTGGTCATGACATCAGCTCTCTTATTGAAGCCTTTCATGAGTGCGACAATGAATTAAATAAATCAAGCGTTGTATTTGCCTACACAATTAAAGGTTGGCATCTTCCGATTGCTGGGGACAAGAGAAATCACTCTGCCCAAGTAAGTAAAGAACAAATAGATGTTCTACGTAAATCTGTCGGACTAGAAGAGTCAAAGGAGTGGAACAGGTTTGAACCTGGGAGTGTTGAGGACTCACTCTGCATTGCAAGGGGTAAGGCTTTGAAACGCGATGTGGTTGATGCTCACATTTCTGCGCAATTCCCTCATTCAACCGGCACCTCACCAAGCGGATCTTCCTCTTCACAGGAAACATTTGGGCGAGTTCTTAATGAGATAAGTCGCAATGAGGCGATTCGCCCCTACCTAGTAACTACCGCACCTGATGTTGCGACCTCAACCAATCTAGGTGGCTTTATCAATCGTCATGGAATCTTCAATAGAGATCTTAAACGTGAGTGGAGCAACAACTCGATCCAAAAGTGGACAGAGAGTCCAAATGGTCAACATATTGAACTAGGGATCAGTGAAATGAATTTATTCACTCTCCTGGGGCAGTTAGGTATGTCAGGAGATATTTCAGGCCAATCTCTGATCCCGATAGGTACTGTCTACGATCCATTTGTTTTGCGAGGTCTGGATGCATTTATTTATAGCGTGTATTCAGGTGCAAAATTCATCGTTGCAGGAACTCCATCTGGAATCACCCTTGCGCCAGAAGGTGGTGCACACCAATCCACAATTACGCCCTCTGTTGGAGTCGAGTTACCCGGAGTCGTTCTCATGGAGCCAGCATTTGGTCAGGCATTAGATTGGATGTTGTGTGATGCGATTGCTCATGTTGCGGGAGCAAAAAAGAACACGGCGCCAGACCTTAGCCCAAATGAGCTAGCTTTTTACTTTAGATTAACGACACGATCTATAGAGCAACAGCCATTTCATGATGCTAAACAACACTTAGGAGAAGCAACCCTTCGCTCACAAGTACTAGCCGGGGCCTATCGCCTTGTCGATGGAAGAAATGCGCTCAGTAAAATAGATAATCATCTTGCGCCCGTTGTTTACTTAGCAGCAAGTGGAGCGGTGATGCCAGAAGTTCTCGCTGCAGCGAAACAACTTGCAGAGGAGGGTGTTGTCGCACATGTTGTTGACATTACCTCGCTTGGTCGAGTTTTCGGTAGTTGGCAGAGAACTTTGAAACAGGGAATTCGAACCGCCTCCACCCCATCCTTACCAGGTGTTTTAAGGGCAACATTTACTGAAAAGGCACCCATAGTCTCGATACATGATGGCTCTTCACACGCGATGGCTTGGTTGGGCTCTGCCCTTGGAGTGCCACAAGTAGCGATGGGCGTTGACAACTTCGGTCAATCTGGAAATATCCCAGATCTGTATGCAATTCATGATTTGAATACGGAGTCGATTATCAATGGTGCACTTGCAGCGTTGAGTCTAAATACTTAAGAGGTACTCCATCGTGTGTGGATTGAAGTATTTACCAATCAATGCTTCCACCCGGATTCATCGCCAAATTACCGCCATCAACCGGCATTGCAATGCCGGTGACCATGGATGCAGCATCTGAGGCAAGGAAAAGAACAGGGCCAACCATTTCCTCAGGATTGCCAAAGCGCCCTATGGGGATTCCCGAAACCGCACGGTCAACTAGTTTCGCTCTTGCTGGATCTTTCCTGTATTCCTCCCAAGTTGCATTATCAAATTGACAAGGCAAAATTGAATTTACACGAATGCCGTGTTTGGCCCATTCAAATGAACAATCTCTTGTCAATTGAATAATTCCAGCTTTTGCTGCCCCATAAGCAACACTTCCACGACCCAATGCTGTTGCACCGGCGATAGAACTAAAGTTTACGATACTGCCACCCTTTCCAGCCCTAATCATTCTTTGTGCAGCAGCACGTGATGTAAGGAAAAAACTAGTGAGGTCACCTGTAATTGTCTTCTCCCAGTCCTTAAGCGGCATGACATCTGGTGAATATCTATTTTGCCCTACAGAAATAGCATTTACTAAGATATTCAAAGAGGAAATTTTGTCTATCTTGGCAAACAATTCTTCGACCTCTGATTCTTTACCTAAGTCACCTTCAAATGCATGTGCAGTGCCACCGGTGGAATTTATTTTGTTGGCTACATTTGATGCATTTTCAAGGTTAATATCGGCAATAAACACCTGCGCGCCAGCTTGCGATAAGCCTAGGCCAATTGCGCTTCCGAGTGCACCACCGCCACCTGTAATCAATACGCTGCGGCCGGTTAGGTCAAACAAAGAGTGTGTAGAGCTCATTGATGAATCCTTTCTCTATGATCCTTCATTGTCAATGGTTGATAATCTCAAGATAGAAGCTAGATATGAAGCAAAATTGGGCCGTGGCTTAATCGACCAATAATTAATGTGTCTGAAAGTATTTCATTACCTTGGCGCTTCAAGCCGTTAACGATTTCATTGTCCGAGACTCCTGTGATGGATAGTAAAACATTGTTTGAATGGATTAGATCATATTTAGTTAATACAGGCAGATTGAATACTTTAAGGGGATCTTGGGTGAATGATTCAATATGAGCTCTAGAAACTATTTGAGTTTGTATATTGCCACCAAGAGCAATTATTCCCGCAGCTGCTATCACCGCCTCGGGTGATCCTCCTATACCAATCATTGCGTCGACCTTTGAGTCAGGCAAACAAGTTACTAAAGCTGCCGTAACATCGCCATCATCAAAAAATCGAACCTTTATACCAAGTGCTTGTAGTTCTAATCCCAATTTTTCATGTCTAGGCCGACGCAAGACATTCACGACTAAGTCATGGAGCTTCTTTGACTTTGCCTCTGCAATTATGTGCAAATTTTCAAGCAAAGGCTTACTGAGAGAAATTTTAGTTGCTGCTTCATATCCAGTTACTAACTTGAGCATATAGAAGTTATCTTCTGGATTAAACATTGTGTTCTCGGGAGAGAAAGCAATTAAACTCACTGCACCAGTTTTCCCTTTTGCTACCAACGAAGTTCCATCTATAGGATCAACCGCTATGTCAACTGCAATACCAATGCCAGTACCTACTTTTTCCCCACTTCCCAGCATAGGTGCATTATCTTTTTGTCCTTCACCAATAACTACAGTTCCAGCCATGGCGATTTGATTGAGCGCTTGGCGCATAGCATTTACAGCAGCACCATCAATTGAGTTCTTATCCATTGATCCATGCAGGTCAATTACGCTTTTAGCAGCTGAGTTTGTTACCTGCTGAATATCTTCTATCGATAGTGATTCAAGCATTATCGCTGACACCTACTCCGCTACTAATTGCAGCACGCCCACTCTCTAGTCGAGCGATAGGAACTCTGAAAGGGGAGCAGGAGACGTAATCGATGTTGAGGGAGTTAAAGAAGTGAATACTGCGAGGATCACCACCATGTTCGCCGCAGATACCCAACTTGAAGTTCGGATCGACTTTTCTCGCATGATCGACAGCGGTTCTAACAAGTATTCCAACACCGGCCTCATCGAGAGACTCGAAGGGATTAAATGGCAATAACTCCAAATCAAGATAGCGGGGCAGGAATGAGGACTCAACATCATCTCTGCTAAATGCCCACGTAAGCTGCGTCAAGTCATTTGTGCCGAAGGAGAAGAAATCGGCATAAGGGACTAAGCGATCAGCGGTAATTGCAGCACGTGGCGTTTCAATCATTGTTCCAATCGGAAACTCTGTTGTTTGACCAGCATGTGCAAAAGTCAGCTTTATCTCTATTTCAAGTGTTTCCCGCAGGTGAAGTAACTCTCTTTGGGTAGCAACCAGCGGAATCATTACCTCTGGCAAAGGTCGGTGCCCCAACCTTTCCACTTCAATGTAGGCGTGCACAAGAGCCCTTACCTGCATTTTATAGAGCTCTGGAATCAAGATACCTAGTCTTACTCCACGTAAACCAAGCATTGGGTTGGATTCATGCATCCGTTGCACAGCAGAGAATATTGCTGTGTCACGTGGAGATATCTCTAAGCCAAGCGCTTCAGAGCTTGCTCGTTCTGCGGTTAATACAGATAGAGGAGGTAAAAATTCATGCAAAGGTGGATCAAGTAAACGCACTGTCACGGGTAGTCCCGACATCGCCATCATGATTCCAACAAAATCTGCACGCTGAAGTGGTTCCATTTCGGCAATTACACTCTTTTGAATCTCCTCGTTTTCTGCAAGAACTAATCTTTCAATGTAGCTTCTTCGTTCTCCTAGAAACATGTGTTCAGTTCTGCAAAGACCAACACCTTCAGCCCCCAGAATTCTTGAACGCACTGCATCTTCAGGGGTATCAGCATTTGCATGCACACGTAACTTTCGCACCGAATCGGCATGTGTAAGAATTCTGTGAACCGCTTTTACAACCGCAGGTGCAGTGAGATTTTCTGGAGCAAGTCTGCCCTCTAAATATGAGGTTACATGCGATGCCACAACTGGCACTTCTCCTAGATAAACCGCCCCTGTACTTCCATCAATCGAGATAACTTCGCCTTCATGAACCAGGTGCTCGCCGATTGAGAAAAACCCAGCCTTCTCATCTACCGTGATACTTTCGCATCCACATACCGCCGTCTTTCCCATACCTCTTGCCACAACAGCAGCATGTGAAGTTTTTCCGCCTCGACTTGTCAGGATTCCTTCAGATGCGACCATTCCAACTAAATCATCTGGGCTGGTTTCTCTTCTTACAAGAATGACCTTTTGGCCACTCAAAGATAGATCTTGGGCTCGCTTTGAATCAAACACAACAGCACCCACCGCGGCACCAGGTGATGCCGGAATACCTCTAGCAATTTCTATTGCTGAAGCTGTTAGATCAAACTGTGGAAACATGAGATTGACTAACTGGTCTCCTGAAGTTCGAAGAAGTGCCTCATTGATATCAATCTTTCCCTCATCTACTAACTGACTCGCAATGCGAAAAGCGGCCTCAGCTGTTCTCTTTCCAACTCGAGTTTGCAAGATCCACAACTTTCCCTTTTCAACTGTGAATTCGATATCGCATAAATCTCTGTAGTGGTCCTCAAGAAGGCTCATTGTTGAATCTAGCTCGGCATAAACTGAAGGGTACTTCTGCTCAAACTCGCGTAGTGAAATAGGCGTTCTGATACCTGCAACAACATCTTCTCCTTGAGCTCGCTCAAGGTAATCACCGTAATTACCTGTTTCACCAGTTGATGGATTACGAGTAAATGCGACTCCAGTACCAGAGTCATCGGTTAAATTCCCAAAGACCATGGACTGGATATTGATAGCTGTTCCTAGATCAGATGGAATTCTTTCTCGTTGGCGGTACAGTTGTGCGCGTTCAGAGTTCCAAGAGTGGAAGACCGCCTCGATAGAGCGAAGCAGGTGATCGCGAGGATCTGAGGAGAATTGTTTTGCCTCATACTTTTCAATCAACGATATGTAATCCGTTACCAGTAACTTAGTTTGTTCAAAATCAATCTTGTCGATTCTTTGTACTTTCTCAGTTCGAAGGTACTTACTATCAATCTCAGCAAAAGTATCCTTTGGTATTCCACAAACTATTCGGCCGTATAAATCTATAAATCTTCTGTACGAATCCCACGCAAACCCAGGATTAGTAGTTTGTTCTGCTAAACCAACGGCTACATCAGGCGTCATTCCTACATTAAGAATTGTTTCCATCATTCCTGGCATTGAGAATTTTGCACCAGAGCGAACTGAAACGATCAGGGGATTTTGGGGGTCTCCAAAAGTTCGCCCCAGCGAGCTTTCTAGTTCATGGATTGCCAACTCCAACTCTTCAATGAGTTTTTGTGGCAGCGCTCCGGTCTTTAAAAACTCTCTGCATGCATGTGTGGTGATGGTGAATCCAGGGGGAACTGGTAGTCCAATTTTGACCATCTCGGCAAGGTTTGCACCCTTGCCCCCCAATAAATCTGATTGGGATTTATCTCCGAAGGAGAAGGGATAGATGAAAGTTGCGCCCTTGGTCATTTCCCGCCCCCAGTAAATAACGCCTAGGAGATGAGGGTAGCCATATACCCCTTAATTGTAAACAGTAGACAAAATTCCCCTTTTGGTGTTGACATTCCGGAGGGTGAAAGTAATCTTGGCAACGGTCACGAGTTCCAGCATCAAGCCCCGGCTAACTGGACGGCAACCCTCCACCGCGGCGGGGTGCTCCGGGTGAAGACCAGGCCGATAGCCAACATCATCGGCAAGCGTGGGTCTAACTAACTGCACTTAACCCGTTAGTTTGGTTAGTGATGATCCCCTGACACATTAGGAGATTGAGTTGAGCTTATTAAGTAAGAAAAGCGGAATATTTTCAGCTGTTGTAATCGCAGCAGCGTTAACACTTTCAGGATGTTCATCATCGGATTCATCAACATCTGAATCAGCATCATGCGAAAAGGCAGATCTCGCCTTGGTAACTGAAGGCAAGCTAACAATCGCAACTGGCGAGCCTGCTTACTACCCATGGATCATTGATGATGCACCAGAGACTGGAAACGGTTTTGAAGGTGCGGTTGCATACGCAGTTGCTCAGCAGCTCGGATTTGATGCAGCAGATGTCACATGGGTTCGTACAACATTTGATTCAGCTGTAACACCAGGAGAAAAGAACTTTGACTTTAACTTGCAGCAGTTCTCAATTACAGAAGAGCGCAAGAATGCTGTTGATTTCTCATCTCCTTACTACACAGCACCACAGGCAATCGTTTCATTTAAGGGAAGCAAGATCGATGGAAAGACAACTCTTGCAGAGCTAAAGGGTGCAAAGCTTGGCGCAGCTGTTGGAACAACATCATTAGATGCGATTGAAAACCAGATCGGTTCAACACCACAGGTATTCAATGACAATGCAGCTGGAGTATCTGCACTTAAGAACAAGCAGATTGATGGTCTAGTAGTAGATCTACCAACCGCTTTTTATCTTGCAGGTGTTGAAGTTCCAAACGGTCTAATCGTTGGTCAGTTGCCATCTACTGGCTCAGGAGATCAATTTGGCCTACTACTCACTAAGGGTAGCCAGCTGACTTCATGTGTTTCTGGTGCAGTCGATGCAATCACTGCAGATGGAACATTGGCGGCAATTACAGAGAAGTGGCTAGCAACCGATGCTGGCGCTCCTGTATTGAAGCCGTAATAGAAACTAAGAAGTAAAAGCGGTAGTTTGGCGACCATGTCAGAGAAGAAAAGCTCTGCGTGGTCGCCAAGCTCACGTGAGATTCAACGCCGTAAGTCTCGGCGTGCGATAAGCCGCAAGCAAGCAGGTATTGCTGCGGCTTCTTCCATTTTTGTTCTCGGCACACTGCTGATAATTCTTGTAACAAGCCCAGGCTGGGAAACGGTTAAGACCACCTTCTTTGATATTGAATATGGCAAAGAGGTATTTCCAACTGTCATCAAAGGATTGTGGATCAATTTGCAGCTCACATTTATCGGGGGAGCAGCGATTGGAGTAATTGCATTAGGTCTTGCCCTTGTGCGAACTACAAAATCTCCAGCACTTACTCCATTTAGATTTCTCGCAACGGCATATGTAGATATTTTCCGTGGCGCACCACTTATCTTGATTATTTTGTTAGTTGGTTTTGGAGTTCCCGCACTAGGTTTGCGTGGAGTATCTAGCAATGTAATTTTCTTAGGAACAGTTGCAGTTGTTCTTACCTACTCTGCCTATGTTGCCGAAGTTATCCGAAGTGGAATCTTGTCGATTCACCCAAGCCAGCGAGCCGCAGCGAGATCTCTGGGATTAACCTCGGGCCAAACTATGCGCTTTGTTGTTCTGCCTCAGGCGATCAGACGAGTTGTTCCACCCTTGCTCAATGACTTTGTCTCCTTACTGAAGGACACAGGCTTGGTATCAATCTTGGGTGTTACAGATGCGGTACGTGCCGCGCAGATCAACGCCAGCCGTACCTTTAATTACACACCTTATGTTGTAGCAGCGATTTTGTTCCTGCTCATTACTATTCCAATGACACGCTACACAGATCGTGCAATCAGGCAACGCACCAACGCACAAAACTCTGAAGGTGCAATTTGATGAGAAATGTTTTAGAGCTGGTAAATATTCGCAAATCTTTTGGAGCAGAGCTTGTTCTAAATGATCTATCTCTGACAGTGCCTGAGCACACCGCAACGGTTCTCATCGGTGCATCAGGTTCAGGAAAATCCACCTTGCTGCGCTGTATCAACTTGCTGGAATCCATTGATGATGGACAGATTTTTCTAGATGGCCAGGAAATCTCAGATCCGCACATTAATGTCGATGATGTACGTCGACGATTAGGAATGGTTTTTCAATCATTTAACCTGTTTCCCCATAAAACAGTTTTAGAGAACATCACCCTGTCGCCCATCAAGGTCCATGGCAAGAGCAAAGATGAAGCCAACGCACATGCGATGCACCTGTTGAAGCGTTTTGATTTAGCTGACAAAGCTGATCAATACCCAGATCGACTCAGCGGAGGCCAGCAACAACGGGTAGCAATCATCAGATCTTTAGCAGTAAGTCCACGACTGTTGTTACTGGATGAGGTGACATCGGCGCTTGATCCAGTTTTAGTTAATGAGGTACTTACCGCTGTGCGCGATCTCAAGAGCGATGGAATGACGATGGTTCTTGCAACCCACGAGATGGGTTTTGCCACACAGGTTGCGGATGAGGTTTGTTTCCTTGAATCAGGAAGTATTGTTGAGCGCGGAAGCGCGGAGCAGGTATTGCATAATCCGCAGAATCCAAAGACCCAAGAGTTCTTAAAGCGTGTTCATCAAGCCGGACGGCTGTAGCATCGGCAGATGAGCGCATTTAATCAAAGAATTCAACCACTTCGCGATCTAATGAAAGCGAAGGGGCTTGATGCCTTTGTATTGCGCCGTAATCCAAATTTAGCCTGGGCGATTGCTGGGCGTGCACATGTGCCAACAACTATTGATATGGCCTGCTTTGATTTAATCATTACCCAGGATTCAGCAATTGCGGTTAGCAATGTTGTTGAAGCACCACGATTAATTGCCGAAGAACTTCCTAGTGAAGTTACCGTGCAAGTAGTTAAATGGTCGGAAGGTCGAGATCCACTTCTTCCAACTGGTTCAAAAGTCGGCAGTGATCAACCAGGTTCTGATCGAGTTGACCTAGGTGCCGAGATAGAAATTATACGCGGATCATTAATCGAATCAGATCTTGCTCGATTTAAAGAAATTTGCGTTGATGCAGCTGTTGCTCTAGGGAATGCGATGAAGCAGATAGAAAGTACCGATCGTGAAATCGATGTCGCGGGATTGATTTCACATTCGCTGTGGCAGGCAGATTTGGAAATCACATTCTTAGGTATTGCGGGCCAAGATCGCGTTCACAGATTTAGACATCCGCTTCCAACCACGGCAGTTGTAGGCAATCGGGTCTCTGCATCAATTTGCGCAAAACGAAAAGGGCTAATCGCATCGGTTACTCGCATCGTTACCTTTGGCGAAGTCACAGATCAAATGGTTTCTGATTACACATCGATTTTTAGAGTTGAAGCAGCTTTATTGAATGCAACGATTGTTGGGAACACATTTTCAGAACCGATCAATGCAGCGATCGCGGCATATCCAGCTAATGGCTTTGATGCCGATGAGTGGACCAAGCACCACCAAGGTGGGCCAACCGGCTACCTGCCACGAGATTGGCCAGCTAATCAGGCCAGCACACGCTTGATCGCACACAACCAGCCGATCGCCTGGAACCCAACGGGCAAGGGATGGAAGGCTGAGGACACCGTTGTTGCCACAACTTCCGGAGCCCAGATCCTGACCAATGACCCTGATTGGCCTACACATGAGCTCAACGGACGGGCTCGGCCCCTTTTTCTCCAGCGATAATTGACTAGATGCCTAGGTGATGGCACCCTCCTCTAAGAGGTCTTACCACTGGAGGAAACTTGAAAACTGTCGCTCTCGTAGCCCTAGCGCGCCCAACTTTTGACCTTGTTTGCGCCCAAGCCAACTTTGATTCTGCGCGATCTCTGCTGACCGAGCTGGGGGCAACGGTTGTAGGGCCTACCGATTTAGTAATGACCGTTGACGATGTCGCAGCGGTAACGCTTCCTGCAGCAGATCTTCACATTTTGTTTATGGCCTCTTTTTCAGATGCATCACCAGCTGTTGAACTTCTTGGAAAGGTAAAGGGACCAATTCTCGGTTGGTCAATGCGCGAACCTGGTGAAGTTGGTGAGCGTCTAAAACTTAATTCGATGTGCGGAGTAAATCTTGCTGCACATGCATTGATGAATGTTGGTCAATCAATTCGTCACATTCATGGAAATGCTGATGAGCCACAAGTCCGTGCAGCGATTAAAGATGCGCTCGCAGGAAAGTTACCTGAACCATCAGCACCAGCAAATATCACTGGCGAACTTGGTTCTGAGGCTGATGCGCAAAAAGCATTTGATTGGATGAAGGGCAAGAAGATCGGTGCAGTTGGAGAAGCACCAGTTGGCTTCACTCCATGTGTTTATGATGCAGATCAGATTCGTTCTTTATTTGGTTTAGATATTCGTCAAATTACTATCGATGATGCTTTTGGAAAGATCTCTGAAGTCTCTGAAGAAGCCCGCGATCTTGCTTACGCAAACGCGGTTGCTGCACAACCATCATTGGCATCGGTAAATGTTGGAGAAGCAAAGAAAGTTTATGGAGTTGAAGTTGCGCTAGATAAGTGGCGCGAAGATGAACTTCTTGATGCGATCGCTATTCGTTGTTGGCCAGAGTTCCCAACAGATATGGGAGCGTGCATCTGTTCATCTTTGGGTCGCCTTGCAGATCGCGGAACAGTTACTACATGTGAACGCGATGTATTAGGTGCTGTAACAATGATGATGTGCGAAGCACTGGGATCAGATGAGAATTACCTGGTTGACATCGTTGATCTAGATGCATCACAAGGTTTAGTGCGTTTGTGGCACTGTGGATCTGCAGCAACAAAACTTGCAGCTGATCCCAAGAATGCAACGCAATCCATCCACTGCAATCGCAAATTAGGCGTTGCAGGTAACTTTCCGCTCAAGACCGGACCGGTAACACTGTTTCGGATTGATCGGGATGTAGATCCGAGCAATCGCACGGGTTTACGCATGGTCGTGAGCCGAGGGGAATCAATCCCAGCTCCCAATCACTTCCAAGGCAATACAGCAACGGTTATCACTCAACCTGATGCCGCTGCATTAGTGAATGGAATAGTCACTGGTGGATACCCGCACCACTTGGTCATCTCGTGGATCGATGTGCGACCAGGTATTCGCCAAATGGCAAAGATGTTAGGGATACCCCTCACAGAATGGTAAACAACAACAACCAACCCTCGAAAGCAAGGATAAAAATGAAAACTCAAGGAACTAATTCCTTCAGTGCTCGTCGAGTCGGCGCTGCTGCAGCAATTGCATTTGCACTTGTTGCAACATCACTTCCATCGGCGTTTGCAGCTGGAGAAGTTTTTGGTAAGAAATGTACAACTGAAGGTGTAAGCACAGGACAGAAGACAACTTCACTGATTTGTGCTGAAGGCTCAAATGGCAAGCTAACTTGGCAGCGCGTACGCCTAGGTTCTACTAAGGCAAATCCAGTTGCAAACCTCACCCCTCCAAAGGGAAGCATTGAATTTCACCACTGGCGCTCAGAAGACAAGGTAGTTCTTCAAGGAATTATCGATGACTTCCAAGCAAAGTACCCAGGAACAAAGATCACGCAGGTAATTACCGATTCAACAAATTACCAAAACCTTGAACTTTCAAAGGTCAGCGTGAACCCTAAGGCTGCATTGGTCACAATCTTCCGTGGACAGCAGTTCACTGATTTCGCGAAGGCCAACATGATGGTTGACCTTTCTAATGAGCGTTTCGTCAAGCAAAACGTGATTCAGTCAGCGTTAACTCCAGGAATCCTAAACGGCAAGGTTTATGCAGTTCCTTACCAATCACTATTTAACAACCCTATTTACAACACAGAAATGTTTGCAAAGAATGGTTGGAAGACTCCAAATAACTGGACAGAGCTACTAGCTTTCTGTAAGACCTCAAAGGCAAAGGGAATCATTCCATTTGCATGGCCTGCAGCAACTAAGGGAAATGCTGGTCAGATCATGAACGCAATGATGATGAACTCTGATTCATCCATCGATGCAATCACAAAGCACGTCAATGACATTCAGGCCGGCAAGGAACTTGTAACTGATGCTTGGTTCAAGGGAATTGCTACTAAGTATGCTCAGATGAACGATGCTGGCTGTTTCCCAAATAACGTAGTTGCATACACAGACGTTGCTGCTCAGGCAGATTTCGCTTCTGGTAAAGCAGCTATCTACCCAACTGGAACATTCGGAATGGGTCCTATCAAGGCTCTCAATCCAGCTATGGCCGGAAAGATGGGAATCTTCGGAATGATCGTTGTTGATTCAAAGCCTGTTTACCAAGGAATCACAAACAACACATTCATGTTCTCTATCAATCCAAAGTCAAACAGCACAGATCAGAAGATTGCACGTTCATTCATGTCATACCTTTTGACAGCACCTGTTGCTCAAAAGTATGCAGTTGGAACTTCACAACACGTTTCAGTAATCAATGTTGACTATGCAGAAAACGTTGATTTGTTGAATACATCTGTAATCATGGGCAAGAAGCTAGTTCTAGCTCCTCGCTTCTTGTTTACAAATGGTGCTGTTGCAACTCCAGTTGAACTTGCACTAATGGCTATCGGTTCTGGCAAGAACGTCTCAGAAGTACTTGCTGACACCGCTAAACAGATCAAGACAGCTCTAGGCGCTTGATAACAAAGGCAATCAGTAGCCGTACCGGCGCCCTGCGAAAGGGCACCGGTACGGCTACACCTGCCAAAAAATCGCAAAGGCAAAGAGAAAAAAGAGTCCTTTTATGGATGGCTCTTCCAGCTTTTGCGGTCTATGCCTCCTTATATCTATATCCAGCCCTCACGAATCTGCTTTACGCAACGCAGCGGTGGGACGGAATCACAGCACCTGAATTCACAGGCTTCCGAAACATTACCTATTTGCTAACCGAGGATGATCTTTTCCGTAAAGCATTGGGAAATAACTTACGTTTCATGCTCGTTGTCGTGATTTTCCAAACCGGATTTGCACTTTTGTTCGCAACTTTTCTCTTAAAGAATTCAAAAACTAACATTTTCTTACGAATCGTTTTCTTCTTCCCGACTATTCTCTCTTCTGTTTCGGTTGGAATCATTTGGACTTTCTTGTACGATCCAAATTACGGTTCAATCACAGCGTTTCTGAAAACCATTGGTTTAGGCGATCGAGCGCCCCTTTGGTTAGGTAATGAAAGCCTTACGCTGTATTCCATCGCCCTAACCCAGGTCTGGTTTCATACAGGTCAGATGATTGTCATTTATGTTGCCGGCTTGCAACAAATTCCAAAGGAACTGTATGAGGCTGCCGAGGTCGATGGTGCAACCAGATGGCAACAGTTCAAGGGTATAACTTGGCCGATGGCTTTACCTACTACAGCCGTAGTCGTCGCCTACACAACAATTCAGACATTTAAGGCCTTTGATCTAATTTTCGCTATGACGGGCGGAGGGCCAAGCTACGCCTCTGAAATTCTTGTAACTCAAATTTATAACACTGCATTCATTAGTCAAAAATTTGGCTATGCATCGGCTCAGTCAGTAGTACTAGTTGTACTTGTCTTATTTATTACTTGGTTGCAACGAAAGACATTACGTTTAAATGATGGGACCAAATAATGTATAAAGTTTTAAGAAGCAGCCTTTTGTCTGTATATGCTGCCATTATCTTGGTTCCTTGCATGATCGTAATCACTGGAGCTTTTAAGACTGATTTTGAGATTTATACGAAACCGCTATCGCTCCCTGCAAAATGGAGTTTTGACAATTTTAGAAAGTTATTTGTTGAAAGCAATATTGCAAAGCCATTTTTCAATAGCGTGACTGTGGCTGTATTTTCTGTATTGATCACCTTGTTATTCGCAAGTTTGGCTGCCTATGCGATCTCAAGACTAATGACAGTGACCGGAAAGGTACTTTTCTTACTTTTCTCTTTAGGATTAGCTATTCCAGGACAAGTAAACATCATTCCAATATTTCAATTATTTGTTAAGTTGAACCTCAATAACTCACTTATTGGACTGATTCTGGTAAATATCGCGTTGACTCTACCCATTTCAATTTTCATACTTTCTGCATTCTTCAAAGATTTGCCTAAAGAGATGTTTGAGTGTGCAGGAATGGATGGTGCTGGTCAGTTCAGAATTTATCGATCTATTGCATTGCCTTTATCGAAACCAGCTCTTGGCGCCACAGCAATTTTCTTATTCGTGATCTGCTGGAATGATCTACTTTATCCATTGATGCTTATCACCGAGACGAGCAAGAAGACCCTTCCCTTAGTCCTGATTGATTACAAGGGTGAGTATTTTGCGAGCTATAGCATGCAGTTTGCAGCGATTCTGGTTGCTTCACTTCCTATGGTTCTTATGTATCTTTTCATGCAAAGAACTTTCCAGGCCGGCTTAACAGCTGGTGCAGTTAAGGGTTAGAGATGAGTGCTGTAGCACCTTTAGCCCCTCAAAGAGCGGCGCGCATCGCGACACAATTAATGGAGTTAATTGAACTTCAAAAACTATCGCCAGGTGACAAACTGCCACCAGAGCGCCAGCTTGCAGATCTACTAGAAGTCAGCCGACCAAGTTTGCGCGAAGCGCTTCACATCCTGCAAGCACAGGGATTAGTGCAGATCAAACATGGTCAAGGAACCTTTGTTCAAGAGCCTGTAGTAGCTCAAGAGCTTCGCGCATCTGTGATGACTAAAACACATGGACTTAATGAACTCTTTGATGCACGCGAGGTTCTCGAGGTACCAGCTTCTAAATGGGCAGCTGAAAAGGCTACAAAAGAGGATATTCGCTTACTTCGTGCCACTTTGAATCAGATTGACACAATTACAGCAATTGAGCCGATTGATTTTGATCAAATGCAGGCATTGGATGCGAAGTTTCACTTAACCATCGTTGGCATTGCTGGAAACCGTTTCATCAATCAGACGCTTAATGTTTTGCAAGATGTGATGAAGATGTCTATGGAAACAACTTTACGGTTGCCTGGACGTACTGAAATTTCACGCAGCCAACACAATGAGATATTAGCTGCAATTGAAAGTGGAGATGGAGAGCTGGCTTCGAAGCTAACTCTTCAACACATCTCAGGTGCCCGGTCAACTGCACTCGCAGATGCAAAAATGAGAGAGAACAATTGAGCTCTATTCAAGCAGTATGCGTCGGTGTAATCACTGTCGATACTATTGCACTGGTTGATAGATACCCCTCAGAAGATGAGAGAGTGATTGCTCACGAGATTGTTCGTGGTGGGGGAGGCCCAGCGGCAGTCGCAGCAGTGGCACTAAGTCGCTTGGGAATTAAAACTGCAATTATTGGAACAATAGGTGATGATGCTGATGGAAAAGAAGTCTTACGAATTTTTGAAAAGGAAGGTGTAGATACGTCGGGTGTATCGATTGGAGCTACACCTACCGCGGGAAGCGTGATTGTGTCTTCGCTCGAACGAAGTACCAGAGCGATTAATACTCGCCAGCCCGCGATTCAAGCCCCCGCAAATGCAGCGGCACGGGAATTAGTTTCAAAAGCTAAGTGGATACATGTTGACCATGTTGGGATAAACCGTCTAAATGAACTTGGGATCTCACGTGGGAATGGTCCTCTTATTTCTTTTGATGCAGGTTATGGTGTTGAAAGTTTTGATCCAATAGTTGTTGATCTCTTTGTTCCTACCGATCGTCAGATGGCACTTCGCTACCCAGGTGTAGATTTAGCTGTTGCGTTAGAAAACGATTCTTTGAAGGCTGGAAATACTGTTGTCGCGACTCAAGGATCAGCTGGAAGTTCCGGGTTTTCACCGGAGACTGGATTAGTAACAGCATCTGGATTTAAAGTCGACGTGAAGGGCACATTAGGAGCCGGAGATGTATTCCACGGCGCACTTGTCGCACAAATTATCCATGGATATCCGCTTCAAGAATCCTTGCGCCGAGCTAATGCCGTGGCAGCTTTGTCATGCCTTGGGCTAGATGCACAATCAAGAATTCCAACAACTACCGAACTCGATGCATACCTGGAGGCACACTGATGAGAAAACCACTAACTAAATTGGCAAGACCATCAGGAGCATTAGCAATGGTTGCAGTAGATCAAAGAGAAGCATTACGCGGAATGTTTGCGCCTCACCAAAGT